>JACAFC010000221.1 GCA_013388515.1 Ignavibacteriaceae bacterium
AAGGTGGTGGTGCTTTCTATGGGCCAAAGATCGACATAAAGATTAAAGATGCTCTTGGCCGGGAATGGCAAATGAGTACAGTTCAGTTTGACTTTAATTTACCTGAAAGATTTGATATGAAATATATCGGTGAGGATGGTAAGGATCACAGACCCTTCATGGTTCACAGAGCATTGCTGGGATCAATTGAACGGTTTTTTGGTGTTCTTATTGAGCACTATGGAGGTGATTTCCCATTATGGCTTGCACCTATTCAAATTGCTGTTGTTCCGGTTTCTCAAAACTTTCTTGAATACTCAAAAAAAATTAATGATGAACTAAAATCAAAAAACTTTAGAACTACATTAGACCAAAGGAACGAAAAAATAGGATATAAAATTAGAGATTGGGAAACTCAGAAAGTGCCTTATATGCTTGTAATTGGAGAAAAAGAGGTTACGAATCAGAACATTTCTGTTAGAAAACATAGAGTTGGCGATTTGGGGTCGTCAACAGTATCCGATTTTATTTCTAAATTGTTAGTCGAAATTAATAATAAAAATTCTACAATAAATTAAGGAGATCATCAATCGCTCAAAAAGAAGAAGTAAGAGTTAATGAGGAAATCAAGTCGCTTCGCGTAAGGGTGATCGATATTGACGGTACTCAATTGGGAATTTTTAGTGTAAAAGACGCATTAAGAAAAGCCCAAGAAAGAGGACAAGACCTTGTTGAAATTGCTCCTCAGGCACAACCGCCTGTTTGTAAAATAATTAACTTTGGTAAGTTCAGGTATGAACTTCAAAAAAAAGAAAAAATTCAGAGGAAACATCAGCAAGTAACTGTACTTAAGGAAATAAGGCTTCATCCAAATACTGACACACATGATTTTGAGTTCAAAGTAAGACATGCTATAGGTTTTTTGGAAGATGGAAACAAGGTTAAAGTAGCAATAATTTTTAAAGGCAGAGAAATGGCTTATGTGGAGCAAGGCGAAAGTTTGATGAATCAATTTATTGAGAGGACTGCAGATGTTTCAAAGGTTGAAGCCCCCATGAAAATGGAAGGGAAGAATCTTTTAGTTATTTTAGCTCCTCAAAAATCAAAAGGAAAAAAACAAACAAATTAATTGGAATAAAAAATGCCAAAAATGAAAAGTAATAAAGGTGCAAAAAAAACTTTCAAAGTAACAGCATCCGGAAAGTTTAAGAGAAAAAGTGCTTATAAAAGTCACATACTGACTTCCAAAAGTACAAAGAGAAAAAGAAAATTGAGACGAACCACTTTAGTGGCAAAGTCAGAACAAAAACGTGTAACTGTTATGGTTCAATAATATATAAAGGAAAAAGAATATGCCGCGCTCAAAAAATAAAGTCGCTTCACATCGAAGAAGGAAGAAGGTCTTAGATCAGGCTAAAGGATATTGGGGCAGACGCAGCAAAGTATACACTGTTGCTAAAAACCATGTTGAGAAAGGTCTACTGCATTCTTTCAGAGATAGAAAACTTAAGAAACGGGTATTTAGAAAACTCTGGATTACCCGCATTAACGCTGCAGCTAGAGCAAATGGAATCACTTATTCTAAATTAATCCATGCCTTAGATGCAAAAGGGATTGTCATAAATAGAAAGATACTTGCCAACTTAGCTGTCGAAAATCCCAGCACATTTTCCGAACTTGTTAGTTTTTCAATTAACTGATTTTTACCCTCGTCATTACTTCTTTTGACGAGGGTATTTTTTAAATTTTCATTTAGCTGCCATGCTTGCACAAAAAATAAATGCCACATTAGAAAATTTCCAGAAGGAAATTTCTACTCCTTTAAACTTGAAAGTCTTAGATGAAATAAGAATAAAATATTTAAGCAAGAATGGAATTATCCCTTCACTTTTTGATGAATTAAAATCTTCACCCAAAGAAGAAAGACCAAATCTTGGTAAATTGCTAAATTCACTAAGAGATCTTACAACTACTAAAATCGCTGAATTAAAGGAGCAACTTGATTTACAACTGCAAAAGGATAAGGCACAGATTGACCTATCCTTACCTGGAAGAATCAAACTTTTGGGCAGTAAACATTTGCTTACTCAAACTTTAAATGAAATTAAATCAATCTTTAGAAGTCTTGGCTTTTCATCAATTGACGGCCCTGAACTGGAATCTGATTATTATAATTTTGAAGCACTTAATTTTCCGAAGGACCATCCAGCTCGTGACATGCAAGATACTTTCTTTGTAAGTAAGGATTTTCTTCTTAGAACGCACACTACACCTGTTCAAGTTAGAATTATGGAGAAACATCAACCTCCTGTTCGTGCTATAATGCCCGGACGGGTGTATAGAAATGAAGCTGTTAGTGCCAGAAGTTACTGCATGTTTCACCAAGTTGACGGCATTTATGTAGACACAGATGTAACATTTGCAGAACTAAAAGGAACTTTGGTTGCATTTGCAAAACAGTTTTATATGGAAGATTTGAAATATCGATTCCGGCCAAGTTTTTTCCCATTTACAGAACCCAGTGCTGAAATGGATATTACTTGTTACTTATGTCATGGTAAAGGGTGCAAAGTTTGTAAATACAGCGGTTGGCTCGAAATACTCGGATGTGGTATGGTCGATCCAAATGTATTTAAGATGGTTGGTTATGATCCTGAAAAATATTCTGGCTATGCATTCGGAATGGGTATAGAACGAACTGCAATGTTGAAATATGGTATAACCGATATACGGATATTTTTCGACAATGACGTTAGATTCCTAAAACAATTTTAATTTGGAAAATAAAAATTGAAAATCCTTTTAAGCTGGCTTAAAAAATATGTGAACCTTGATGGAATTTCAGTTGATGAAATTGCCCACAAACTAACAATGGCAGGTCTTGAAGTTGAAGATGTTAGATCTGAAGCTGCTTTGTATAAGGGACTTGTCGTAGGTCTGGTCAAGAAAAAGCAAAAGCACCCAAATGCAGATAAATTGTCCTTATGTACTGTCTTTGATGGTAAAGCCGATCTTCAAGTTATTTGTGGAGCACCTAACGTTCAAGAAAATCAGAAAGTAGTGTTTGCTCCTATAGGGACTATCATTCCTAAAGGTAACATTAAGATTGAAAAAGCAAAGATTCGTGGCATAGAATCTTATGGTATGATTTGTTCTGAAGCCGAGTTAGAACTAAGTGACAATCATGATGGTATCATTGTTTTACCAGAAGAGACGCCTGTTGGCACCTTCATTACTGATTCTTTGGGGTTGAATGATGCTATTTTTGAAATTGGAATTACACCAAATCGTCCGGATGCATTGTCTCATATTGGTGTAGCACGTGAATTGTCTGCACTTTATTCTAAACCTTTTATTATTCCCTCAATTAAACTAGTTGAATCCGAAATTTCAATCAATGAATTTGCATCCATAAGCATTGAGGATGATCTAAACTGTCCTCGATATTCGGCACTAGTCATCAAAGATGCTGAGATTAAGGAATCTCCAAAATGGTTGAAAGATGTATTAATAAAAATCGGTTTAAGACCTATAAACAATGTTGTTGATGTAACAAATTATGTTATGTATGAAACAGGACAGCCATTGCATGCATTCGATTTGGACTTATTAAATGGTCATAAA
>JACAFC010000172.1 GCA_013388515.1 Ignavibacteriaceae bacterium
GCCCCCGCTACAAAATAAAGAACTCAATTGATGTTAATCAGTTGAGTTTTATAATTTACAGAAAAAGCTGGGCTCATATCCCGATAAAATCGGGATGTAGGTTCAAGTCCTGCCCCCGCGAAACGCAATAATCCCAGCCTTGAGTTGTTCTTTTATTTTTACTCAAGAATAAAAATCAGCAATCCCCAACTTCAAGTTCTAAATCAAAATTTTGAAGGCCATTCCCAACTGCTCCTCTGTCACAAAAGTATCGAATTATTTGGTTTAGATATTTTTTTTCTTGACATGAGGAAAATTATTTCTTACTTTACTGCAAACGTTTGCGTTAAATAATAAATATAGTTGAAAAATGCGTGTTATTGTCAGTCAAACGTTTGCATAACATTCTAATTATCTATTTAAATAAAACATGAGAAAGTAAGGTAAGAAGATGCCTTATACCTTAAAAGATATTGCGGAAAAAACAGGAGTATCTGTATCTACTGTTTCGCGTGTGTTACATGATAATTCCCAAAAATATAAGATAAGCGAAGATACTCAAGCGAAAGTAAAGGCAGTTGCAAAAAGTTTTGGATATCGTGTAAATGCTCTTGCCAGGGGTTTGCGTACACAAAAAACAAATGAAATTGGTGTAATTGTTCCTGACATTTCTAACCCATTCTTTTCAGCAGTTATTAAAAGTGTTGCAGGTGAATTAAGAAAAAAGAACTACAACTTTATTGTGTATGATTCCGATGAAGATATTTCAATTGAAAGGTCAGCTATAAAAAGCCTTTTAGAAAAACATGTAGATGGATTGGTTATTGCATCTGTTGGTCAAGATTTTTCGCACATTCAAAAAATTCGCGAAGCAAATATTCCGTTTGTTATGGTTGATCGATGTTTTGATGATTTTGATGCTGATTCAGTAAGTGTAGATAATGTGAAGGGTGCACTGCTTGCTGTAAATCATTTAATAAAATCCGGTCATCGAAGAATTGCATTTATACAAGGATTGCCTGGTACGTATGCAAATGAAACCCGCCTCGAAGGCTATAAAAGTGCCCTTACATCTGCTGGAATTTCAATAGATGAAAACTTAATTGTGGGAGATGACTTCCGTTCACTTAACGGTTACCTGGAAACAAAGCTGCTTCTTAAACTTTCAAATCCTCCAACGGCAATATTTACTGCTGGAGACTTAATTGCGCTTGGTGCATTGGAAGCATGCAGAGAGAATAATATTTCAATACCAGATGACCTTTCGCTTATAACTTTTGATGATCCTGTCTTTACAACTTATTTATCTCCACCGCTTTCAGCAGTGGAGCAGCCAATAAGTAAAATAGCTGAAATGGCAATTGCTATGTTGTATCGTAGAATGAAAAATCCGAATGACGAAAGAAGAAAAGTGCTTTTGGAACCAAAGTTAAATGTTCGGGGATCCGTTGCTAATATATCCACATTGGCGTTTATACCCATAACAAATAATAACCAAACAGGAAAAGAACAAATTAATAAATCAGGCTCAGCATGATTTCAATATCTAAAAAAATATTAAGTGCAATCATCAAAATTATTCTTATAATCATAATTCTTCCTGCTTTTTGTTTTGCTGGAAATACAGGAAAAATATCTGGAAGAGTAACTGACAAAACCAGCGGTGAGCCATTATTAGGTGCTAATGTATTTATTCAAGCTTTAAAAATTGGCGCATCTACCGATTCCAATGGCGAATATTTTATCTTGAATGTTCCACCGGGAACATACGTTGTAACCGCCTCTATGATAGGATATGAAAAAATTAATAAAACAAACGTTACAGTTGTTATAGATAGAACAACCAATCAGGATTTTATTCTAAGCACTGTTTCAATTGAAGTAGAAAATGTAGTTGTTGTAGCTGAGCGCCCTGTTATTGATAAAGATTTAACAGCCAGTGAACAAATTATTACAAGCGATATATTGGAAACCTCAGGTGTTAAATCTATTAAAGATGCACTTGAAAGATTGCCGGGAATTTTTAGTGATAATTCTTCGCTTGCTTGGCAAAGAGGTGCCACTAAAGCTTATATCAGGGGAAGCTCTAATGTCCAGGCAGTATATATGATTGATAATTTATCTGTTAACAGCGGGTTGGTATCGGACAACTACTCCGGGTTTAATACTTCAACAATCGAACAAATTTCTGTTCTAACCGGAGGTTACAATGCAGAGTATGGTGAGGGAAGATCTGCAGTTGTAAACATAGTTTCCAAAGAAGCGCCATCTGGTATTCGCGGAACCTTTGCTGTTCGTATGCGCCCTGCTGGTGTTTATCACTTTGGAAGAAATATGTACAGCAAAGAAAACAATGATTATGTTAGTACCGGAATAGATTATTGGACCCAGCAATCAAATGATGAGAACAGCAGGTTCTATCAGCAAAATCCAGATTCACTCCTTCAAGTGTGGCGTAAACAAACAACACCAAACGATGCAATGGGAAAATATGCAGAGCGCCCTGAATTTGAATATGAGGGAACAATATATGGAAGCGTAATTGAAGATCTTGGTTTTATGCTTTCCGGGAGGTATAAAAAAGGAGTCGGAATTTTTCCTCAAGCAATTCCATACAACCCGGAGTTTAATATCCAAGGATATCTGAATTATAAATTTTCACCCAATTTTAAAATACGTATTGGCGGATTTGTGGGCGGTTATGAAAGTGCAGATTATACTTCGTCAAACTTAAACACTTCAGAAATGGGGCAAGAAGCAGGATGGTTAGCTCCAATGAGAATTGATGAACAGTATGCACGTGCAAAATATAACTTATTTGGGGCACCATTTAGGCAATGGCCGGAGCTAAGAAAATGG
Organism: Ignavibacteriaceae bacterium; assembly: GCA_013388515.1. Classification (GTDB taxonomy): domain Bacteria; phylum Bacteroidota; class Ignavibacteria; order Ignavibacteriales; family Ignavibacteriaceae; genus XYD12-FULL-36-8. Next base: position 2,839 of record JACAFC010000172.1, read on the forward strand.
TCCCAATTATATGGAAAAGTAACACACGTAATTAATGATCAATCTTTTTATGAAGTTACATTAAGTTATTTAAAAGACAATCTTGATCGTTCTGATAGAGATAACCGAATTCCTGATTCTCTTTGGCTCCCAGATGTTGTTTCAATGCACCCTCGTTACACTTTACAAGCTTATTACCATACTTGGACCAAGAATAATTCCGAATCCTATCAAATTAAAGCTGATTATACTAATCAGATAACCAAATCACATAATATTAAAACTGGGTTTACATTTAAGTTTTTTGATTTTTATTATGAAAATTATGCTGCAGAATCCAGAAACAACAGAGTAAATGAAATGAACGTGTTCGAAGGAAATCCCTATGAAGGTAATTTTTATATTCAGGATAAAATTGAATACCCGGGACTGGTTGTTAACGTTGGGTTGCGCGGTGATTTTTTTAACCAAAACAGAGATGCACCTAAACTTATGTACGATCCGTTAGCATTCCAGATCAATACACCGGGGCATGACCCTGGAGCGCCTCTGGGTATTCCTGGTACTCCCGAAAGAGAAAGAACAGAGTTACAATTTGCCTTAGCTCCTCGAATTGGTATTTCTCACCCAATAAGTGAAAGGGCTGTGCTGCATTTTGTTTACGGCCATTTTTATCAACGCCCATCATGGACAAAGATGTTTGGCTTCCCCTTTGTTAATTATACAACTAGCTGGGATAGCGTACTTAACCCTTATGCAAAACAAACCACATTTATGGATGAATGGCAAGGTTACTATGGTAATCCTAAATTAAGTTACGAAAGAACCATTCATTATGAACTTGGAATTGACTACAACATTGCAGATTTAATCAAATTAGATATTACCGGCTACTACAAAGATGCTACTGGCGAGGCGGATGTAATTACAGGTGTTTATGCTTCAACATATACTGCAACTAAAGCTCTGATGGTTAGTAATTCTGGATACTCTGATGTTCGTGGAATAGAAACAAAAATAGATTCGCGGTTCAACGGCATGTTTAATTTTGGATTGAGCCATGAAATTTATTGGTCCTTTAATGGTGAAGTTGGTTACAGCAGATTATACGAGCCGGGCTCAACAAGTGTAAATGTTCCAAAGGGCTTGCGGCAAGAGCGTGGGGCTTGGGGTGATTATCAGCGCATTAAAGGATGGGCTAGTTTAACAATTGATAAAAATGAAGGACCAGAAATTTTTGGAATTAAACCGTTAAGTGATGTAAATATTTTTATGAACTTCTGGTGGAGAAGTGGAGATAAGTACACATATCATGGCCCTGGTGATACTTCTACTGAACCAAATAATATGCGATGGTTCAACTACTATCAAATTGATTTGAAAGTGTCTAAAGGATTTGACTTAATGGGTCTACGAACAGAGTTCAGCATCGATATTAAAAACTTATTCGACTTGAAATTCCTACGATTGCTTTATGATGATGACCTTGCAAGATACCTAGAAAATCCAAACCTGCCGGATAACGAAAGATTACCGAAGACATATGATTTCTCAGAGCCTAATATTTGGGAGTGGTACTCATACGAAGTTCCTCCGCGTAGAATATACTTTCAACTTTCAGTTAATTTTTAATCCGGGTTAAGATGTAAATGAAAATAATAGTTTTTCTAATATCGTTTTTAATAATGATTTCAGATTCAATTAATGCTCAAGTTACTTGGGGAAAGCAAACCTTGAAGCGAGGTAAATTATGGGCCACTGTATGGAATTCGCTTCAATATGGTGATCCTACTGAAACTCAGCACGGGTTTCACACTATAGATTATCCGGGTTATTCAAAAGCTACAAATGTTAACGATGCATTAAACTACGCCGAAGCGGTGGGGTATGCCATATATGGTGTACGTGAAAATATTGCTTCTTCATATACAATCAATTCAAGGTTCTTTCCATCGGGACAAGATATTTTCCCGATTGAGGAGGCAACCTTAACGCGCAATTACAACCTCGAAAACATTGGAATTGCCGGAGAAGAAATGGTTACTGGGGGGCATCATGTAAATGGATTGAATGTTGACATCAATCGCAGAAGCATGGTTTGGAGTTTTCCAGGATTAAGTGATTTTATAATTCACGAAGTAACCATAACAAATAATGAATTAACTTCAGTTGACTCTATGTATTTTGGAATGCGATATGGTATTCGAATAACTCAGCGATCCGGAAGCAGGGGTGATGAAAAATATGATTGGGATCCAACCGAAAAGCTTTTCTACTTCTATGATCATCAATCATTTAAATTTCAAGACGAAACCCCTGTAGTATTTAATTTTGGTGTAGGCCCAGATAGAGGCGATATAGGTGATGCACGCGATATTTATCAGCAAGGTATACGCGAACACGAAATCGATGCTCCGGGCTATTTTACAGTTGTTGTTTTGGATTCTGCCGGTGGAAATATTTATCAGAATATTCTTGAACACACCGGGCAAGGATTAACGGAAGGCGCAAATACTGTTGATCAAATGTTTATACAAGGGTCTTCATCTCATGCACGAGTAAAAGAAGTAATGACTCACCAGCAGCCGCGTATGTCGTGGGATCAAGCGCGTGCTTTGGGAGGTGAAGGCGGAAATAAATTTGAAAGACGACCTGAGTTTTTAATAAGTGTTGGTCCGCTCTCACTTACTCCATTCGCGTCGGTTAAAATTGTTTTTGCCGAGGTCGTAGGTGAAATGGATCGTGCAAAAATTGTAGAGGGTGGCGTAGCAAATATAGATTTAATGTCAACTGCATCCCGCGATTCAATGCTTGCTCATGTTCGTGCTGCAAGAAAATTATATTCTAATAATTATTTGCCCGATGTATTTCCTCCGCCAACACCAACCAACGGCGAGAATAGTTTAAAAATCAGTACTGAACCAGGTCAAATTATTATTGAATGGCCGCCAATTCCATCTACTTATAAAGATCCGAAAAAAGGAACAAATGATGTGGTTGGATATAGAGTTTATCGTTCAAATTATTTTACTATAGGACCATGGTCTCTTGTTGCAGATATTAAAATTGATTCGGCTGTAATAGTTGATGGATATGTTCAATATCTAGACAAAGGCCTGCCATTTGGTGTTGGTAATTATTATTGTGTTACCAGCTATGATGATGATAATAATGAAAGTGGAAAAGTAAATAACACTCGGTTCCCAATTTACCCTCTGCGCGGACCAAATGTGGAGTTTCCAAAAAATGTTTATGTAGTTCCAAATCCATTTCGGCAACACAGTAATTTAACAGGAACTGGCGAACGTTACAGAATGGAGTTTATAGGAATTCCCGCCAAATGCAAAATAAAAATATATACGCTTACCGGCGATGTTATTCAAGAATTAGATCACGATGATGGAAGCGGATCTGAAGCATGGGGAAGTATAAAGCAATTGGATTATCAATTAAATAAGTGGACGCTTGGGATTGCCCCAGGAGTTTATTTATATCGCGTTGAATCTTTGGTTCCTGGTCATGAAGGTGAAGCATATATCGGTAAACTTGCAATTGTGAAGTAATGGAGATTGAAATCAATGTATTCTAAAAAATTATTTCTCATAGTTTTTATACAGATTATAATTGTCTTGAATAATTACGGTCAATCCGGTATTTCTCCATCTAATATTGAACGGGCGGGGCAATCAGGCTGGCAGTTTTTAAAAATAAATGGAGATGCCAGGCAAGCAGCACTAGGAGGAGCTTTCACAGCAATTGGTAATGGTGACGCAAGCTCCATTTTTGGTAATCCTGCATCACTTTCAGATGTGGAAAACATAGATGCACAAATAAATATGCTCGAATGGGTTGCTGATATCAGTTATCAATCTTTAGCTGTTGCTTATAACCTTTGGGATTTTGGAGTAGTTGGCGCAAGTGTAGCCATGCTAAATTATGGCGACATTCCCGAAACAGTAAATGCTCCTTCAGGAACAAGCGGAACGGTTCCCTTAATTACTGGTAATACGTTTACGGCAAACGATTTGGTTGCTGGGCTTTCCTTTGCAAAAAAAATAACAGATAATCTTTCAATCGGCGGCAACATAAGATGGATGCGTCAGAAGATTGCTGAGTTATCGATGAGCAATTGGTCGTTGGATTTCGGAACGCTTTATTACACAGGTTTTAGAAGCCTCCGAATTGCAATTACTGCAAGAAATTTTGGACCCGATTCACAATTTGGCGGATGGAGTGAAGAATATCAAACTGAATCAGATAACGTAAGAATGCCATTAGATTTTCGTGCAGGTATTGCGATGGATTTTTTGGATGAACCCGGGAGTCAGCATTTATTAACAGTTATTGCCGAAGGGGATCATCCAAATGATGGAAGAGAAAAATTTCATCTTGGTGTTAGTTATGCATATGATGAAACTTTCTTTGTACGAGGTGGATACAAATTTAATTATGATGTTCAGAGATTTACCTTCGGTGCAGGAATAACTTATCCCTTAGGTGTAACAATCGGTACGATTAATTATGCTTATGTGGATTTCGGTGAACTATCACAGGTTCATATGTTTTCCTTGGGATTTTCTTTTTGAAATTCTAATCTAAATGAAGTAACTATTTATAAATCAGTTTAAAAATCTAATCGAAAATGAAAAGCAAAGTTGTTGTTGTTGGAAGTTATAATACCGATTTGACAATTAAGACTGAGCGAATTCCTCGCCCCGGTGAAACTATAATTGGCGGAGTATTTTCTGAAGGAGGGGGTGGAAAAGGAGCAAACCAAGCTGTAGCAGCAGCACGTGCCGGTGCAAATGTAAGTTTTATAGCCCGCGTTGGTAACGATGCGCTTGGCAATCTTGGTGTTCAGCGTTTAACCGACGAGGGAATTAATACAAATTTTATTTATAAAGATAATGATTCGGCAACCGGCGTTGCATTTATTGTTGTAGATGAACGCGGAGAAAACAGCATTGTTGTAGCTTCAGGTGCAAATGCTAAACTTAGCTCTGCAGATATAGATGAAGCACATGATGAAATATCTTCAGCAGATGTTTTACTTGTACAGTTAGAATCACCAATTGATGCGATATATTCTGCTATTAGAAAAGCTCATAGTAAAGGAGCTATGGTAATTTTAAATCCCGCACCAGCTCAATCTCTCAGTTCTAAAATTTTAAATGATATTGATGTGATTACTCCAAATAAAGTTGAAGCTGAGATGATTACCGGTATAAAAGCAAGTGATGAAGAAAGTTTACGGGCTATTGCTCAAAAGTTCTTTGAGTCAGGAGTTAAAATTGTAATAATCACCCTTGGTTCAAAAGGAATGTTTGTCGGATCAACTGAAGGAATGAAATTAATTCCAGCATACAAAGTATGTCCGGTAGATTCAACTGGAGCAGGCGATATTTTTAGCGGAGCTTTAGCTGCTTTTTTGGCAGAAGGTATTTCAATGGAAATTGCGGTGAAAATGGCCGCAGCTTCTGCATCAATTTCTGTTACGAGATTAGGTGCTCAGCGTTCAGCTCCTAATCGGAAAGAAATTGAAGATTTTCTTATGAACTATAGCTCATCACAAGCGGAAGTTATTGGTTAGTTATGCAATCAATATTTAACATAATTAAGCGTATTCTTTTTAAAAGTCTATAAAAGATGTTAACCTTTTAATTAACAAAGGAGTTACAAAATGAAAAGCAGGAAAACATACTTCATTCTCTTTGCTTTATTTATGCTAATTGCTCATGGATTGATAGCACAATCTGTAAAAAACATGACTCTTCTCGGAAATTACGGACGTGGTGAGGGTGAGTCTAAAGCAGTTTTCGCTGCTGGTTCAGTTGTTTACTATGGGCTTGGTAATAAAGTTCAAATAGCAAGCTTTAGCAATCCAACCAGTCCTGTAAAAATTGGAAGCGTCATACTAACAGATGTTATTGAAGATTTAGTTCGTACTTCAATAGGAGGCAACCAGCACTTAGTTGTTAGCGGCGGAAGCAAGATGTGGCTAATTAATGTGCAAAATCCTACAACTCCATCATTAGTTTCAACAGTTGAAGTTGCTGCCGGAACAACTTGCGAAGGTGTGGCAACAAGCGGTACATACGCTTATGTAGCTGCCGGCGGTGCAGGCTTAAAGATTTACAATATTGCTGCGCCATCGGCTCCTGTACTTGTTGCCTCATTAGATACTCTTGAGTACTGTGAAAGTGTTGTGATCTCCGGACAGTATGCTTACATTGCTGCAGGATCAAGAAGTCACATTCTCGATATATCAAATCCATCCGCTCCTGTTTATGTTGGAAGAATTACAGGTTTTGGTGGATACCACCAATACTTAAATGTTCGTTCAGGCTATGCTTACGTGTGCAATTATGATGCTGGTCTTTCAGTTGTGAATGTTACAAACCCTGCCAACCCAGTTGATGTTGTTGAAGTTCCGTCAGGTTACCGAACTGCAAGGATTATTTTTGACGGAAATTATGCTTATGTCGCTGTTGGTGATTCCGGTATGTACATTTATAATGTTGTTAATCCTGCATCACCAGTTTTTGTTACAAGTATAAAAACAACGGGCCGTGCTGCTTCTCTTTATTATGGAGCAGTTACAATAAGTGGTACCCCAACTGGACATATTTTTATTTCAAATAGAAATCCTGCTCCAGGAATAAGTGCAATAAATGTTGCAAACCCATCTTCACCAACCACGGCATCATTTTTAGCAGCACTTGCCGCACCTTCAGGATCTGCGTTCACTCCTTTTTATTTAAATGGTAAAGTTTATGTTGCATATGGTACTGCAGGTTTACGAATTCTTGATGTTACTAATCCTTCCAGTATAAATTTATTAGGAACAGCAAACCTTGGAGGAGACTCACGTGCAGTGGTTGTATATGGTAACTATGCTTATGTTGCAGCTAGGGACTCTGGGGTTTATGTTGTTGATGTTACTAACCCTGCTAACCCAGTAAAAGTTAAAACCATAAAAACGCCGCGGGCTCGGGGGATATCCATTAGTGGAGATAAAATATATGTTGCTGCCAGCGACAGCGGAATGGGTCTAATTGATATTTCCAATCCTGTAAATGCATCTATTATTTATTATTCGGGCAGCAGTGTGTACGGAGAAAATGTTGCGGTCAATGGAAACATTGCAGGAATAACCGACTATGGTCAGATTACATTTTACGATGTTAGTGTTCCTAACTCTCCTGTAATGAAAGGTTCAACCGGATCTCTAAAAACCGGGAACGAAGGTTTTTCTATAGAAGGAAATTACGCCTATGTTCCCGATGGTGACAGCTTAAAAATATTTGATATTTCAAACCTGATGTTGCCAACTCTTGTTTCAAAAATTAAAACAGGCGGATATGGTTACACTTGCGCGGTATCCGGTGATTACTGTTATGTTGCTTCCGAAGGTACTGGTGTGAGAGCAATAAATATTTCTAATCCTTCATCGCCTGTTGAAGATGGATATTTTGATGATGTTCCTCAGTCAAGAGGGGTGGTTGTTAATGGCAAATATGTTTATGTAGCTGAAAAAGCAGATGGTTTAACGATCTATTCTAATGATCTTATTACTTCTGTTTTTGATGAGAACAATTTTATTCCGGAGAGCATTGTGCTTTATCAGAACTACCCAAATCCATTTAACCCAGCAACAAACATTGCATTTGAACTGAAGAAACAATCAATTGTTACATTAGAAATTTTCAATACCGTGGGTGAAAAAGTCGGTACACTGGTAAATAAAGAATTGCCTGCAGGAAGATTTAATATTCAGTTTGATGGTTCCTCGCTATCAACAGGTATTTATCTATGCAGATTAAAAGCTGATAATTTAGAAATTACTAAGAAAATGACACTGCTTAAATAATACTAATAAATAAAACGATTTAATAATAACGGTTAAACAGATTATAAATAAGTCAGAGTCCGAGAACTAGAAAGGAGGTAGAATCATTCAACCAATTTTCTTTGTAAACGCTCTTAATCAACTAATAATTATTTTTTAATGATCATCTTTTAGGAGGTTTTATGAACCAAACAAAGAGACTTTTTGCAGTGCTTCTTTTAATCGGAGCGATCGCGGTTAATGCTCAAGTTCCACTTTATGATAATATGCCCGCGAATGGAGTTCTAGGTCAAACAGATTTCACTACTTTAACAGCTGGATTGACAGCAAGCACCTTGAACACACCAAAAGGAGTAGCAATTGATCCTACAACCGGTAAACTATTTGTTGCCGATTATGAAAACCGGCGCGTGCTTCGATGGAGTTCGGTTGATAAAATGATAAATGGTGCTAGCGCAGAAGCTGTTCTTGGGGAACCTGACTTCACATCAAATACGGGTGGAACATCCGCTTCATTGATGTCTCGTCCATATGGGATCCATGTAGATGCTGCTGGAAGATTATGGGTAGCAGATTTGAGTAATGCACGTGTTCTATGTTTTTATAATGCATCCACAATTACAAGTGGATCTCCAGCAAATAAAGTGTTGGGGCAAACGGACTTTGCAACTGGAACTATAAATACTGGGGGTGTTTCTGCTTCTACAATGAATCGTCCAGTCGGGGTTTTTGTTGATGCGGATGGTAATTTGTATGTATCCGATCGAGATAATAGGCGCGTAATGATATTTAAAAATGCTGCTGCAAAAGACAATGGTGATCCTGCTGATGTAATACTGGGTCAGCCTGACGTTACTTCGATAACCGATAATACAGGAGGTATTTCAGCTTCAACGATGACGAGACCCTATGGATGTTTTGTAGATGCAGCGGGTAGATTGTGGGTCGCGGATAGGGATAACAATCGTGTGCTAAGGTTTGATAACGTGGCTACAAAAACTACGGGGGCATCGGCAGATGCTGTTTTAGGGCAATCAGATTTTGTTTCATCTGTTGCAGGCAGAACAAAATCAGCCATTGAAGGACCTAGAAGTGTAGCGGTTGATGGATTAGGCAGGTTGTTTGTTGCTGATGAAGGTAATAACCGCATTCTTGTCTATAATGATGCTGCTGCAAAACCAAATGGAGCTGATGCAGATATTGTTTTAGGTCAACCAGATTTTCTGACAGGCGGCTGGCCCCCAGTTGACCCGCCAACCGCAAGCAGCTTTAATTATCCCGAATTTTTATGGATTGATAATTCAGCAAATCACATTTGGGTTGCAGATGAATATAATAACCGAATCTTGCGCTTTGATGCCATTGTTATTCCCGTGGAATTGATATCCTTTACTGGCTCTGTAATTTCCAATAAAGTTGAATTGAATTGGTCAACAGCCACAGAAACAAATAATGATGGTTTTGCAATTGAGAAAAAATCTGGCGATGCATGGAAACAAATTGGTTATGTAAAAGGACACGGAACAACTGCTCAGAGGCAAAATTATTCATTTTCCGAAAACGCATCATCCGGTAAATATTCATATCGTCTAAAACAAATTGATTTTGATGGCAGTTTCAAATACAGTAATACTGTTGAAGTTACTGTTGGATTAACACCCGGCGATTATCAGCTAAGTCAAAACTATCCAAACCCGTTTAATCCAACTACAACAATCAAATTCGCTGTTCAAAATACAGAACATGTTACAGTTACAGTGCATAATGCATTGGGACGGGAAGTTGAAAGATTATTTGACGGAATTGCAAATGCTGATGAACAATATCTTTTAACTTTTGATGCAAAAAATTTATCAAGCGGCGTCTATTTCTATTCAATTCGTTCTGAAAGTATGAACGAAGTGAAGAAAATGAGTTTAATGAAATAACTTTTGCAGCAAGATATTTTTATATCGGTTGTTTCTGCATTGCAATCAGAGACAACCGGTTTTTTATTTAATAAATCAGATATACTTAACTGAAGAACAACACACCCAACTTATGAAACTTTATATTAGTAATTCTTCGGCATCTCGCATTTTTTTGTTCTTTATCTTGATTACCCAAAACTTTTTATACTCTCAAGATTCTAAACAAAACAATGCAATTGCGGCACCAACTGCAAATAACTTTACTTATCCCCAATCTATTTTTATCGATTCAAATAGCGGGAATATTTGGATTGCTGATTTCGATAACCATAGAGTATTAAGATTTGATGTATCCACACTTACCGCCTCAAGCGAATCAATTAATTTATCTGCTCCGCATGAATTCACTTTAGGGCAGAACTATCCAAACCCATTTAATGCCGAGACACAAATTTTATTCACAGTGGGGCTAACCGGTAATGCTGAGTTATCAATTTATAATTTGCTGGGACAAAAGATAAGAACTTTGTTTGATGGTATTGCAGAAGCGAACACACAATATTCTGTTATTTTTGATGCAAAAAAACTAACCAGCGGTGTCTATTTATACACACTTAAAACAATCTACAGAGTTGAAACTAAATCTATGTGCTTGTTGAAGTAAAATTTATATTGAAAGATTTTTGTTTAATGAAAATTATACACACCATTATTTTTTTATTGATTATTCTCTGTGCTTGGATAAATGCGCAAACCCCTCTCTTCAACAATATGCCTGCAAATGGGGTATTGGGGCAATCAGTTTTTACCACTAATCAATCGGGAACATCATCAATTCTCTTAAATTCACCATCTGGTGTTGCAGTTGATCCCACAACAGGTAAATTATTTGTTGCAGACCGTTACAATAATAGAATATTAAGGTGGAGTACACTTTCAAAAATGGAAAATGGCTCTCCTGCTGAGGCTGTTTTGGGTCAATCTGATTTAATCACAAGTTCAAGCGGTATATCGGCATCAAAATTAAATGATCCTTTAAGAGTATTTATTGATAGCACCGGATGCCTTTGGGTAAGTGATTATCTAAATAATAGAGTTCTGCGATTTGACAATGCGTCATCTAAACCTACAGGTGCTCCAGCTGATGGTGTGCTGGGGCAGCCTGATTTTAATTCTAACATAAGTGGTACATCTGCAAGTAAAATGAAAGGACCCGTTGGTGTTTTTGTTGATGGTAAAGGCAGACTTTGGGTTGCTGATAGACTTAACCACCGGGTTTTAAGATTTGATGGTGCCTCCCTAAAATCAAACGGTGCACCTGCTGATGGAGTTCTTGGGCAGCAAGATTTTACAACTGGTACTAGTGGTCTTTCTAATACCAAGATGAATAGGCCTATGGGAGTATATCTTGATTTGGAAGACAATTTATGGGTTTGCGAAGATGATAACAATCGCGCAATTCGTTTTGATAACGTTTCATCTAAATTGAATGGTGCAGCGGCAGACGGTGTGTTGGGTCAACCCGATTTCAATACCAATCTTAAAAAAAATTCACGTGATGGTGTAAGTAATTTACGTGGTGTTTATGGTGATGCTGCAGGCAGATTATATCTTGTTGATGAATCAAATCATCGAGTTTTAGTATTTAATCATGCAGCATCAAAGCCGAATGGTGCATTTGCAGATTACGTTTTAGGTCAGCCGGATTTTGGAAGTGATCCAATTATTCAGCAGGAAGTTTACGATGCATCTACGTTAAATTACCTGCTGTTTATGCCTCGCGATACATTTGCTGCTGAAAATGGAAAATATCCGTTGATAATTTCTTTACACGGTATTGGAGAGCGCGGGAATGATTTGTGGAAAGTTAAAAATGAAGGATTACCTAAAATTCTTGATGGTAAAAATGATTTTGAGTTTATAGTTGTTTCACCACAATGTCCTTCTACTACAGAATGGTACTACAATGATGGTATCCAGGAAAAGCTTGATAAAATGATAGATAGCGTTATAAATCGCTATCCAGTTGACACAAACCGAATTTATTTAACCGGTTTAAGCATGGGCGGCATAGGAACTTTAGATCTTGCTATCCGTTATCCTAAAAGATTTGCTGCATTAATTCCAATTGCATTTCGAATTGAGGATGGCTGGGATTTGTGCAAAATTAAAGATATTCCACTGTGGGGATTTCACGGACAAAAAGATGACATTATACCTATTTCAAAAGCCCAGTCTGTTATTAATGCACTAAATTCCTGCGGAGGCAATCCTTTATTCACGATTTATCCGGATTTATATCATGACTCATGGACAAGAACATACAACAATCCCGATATTTACACTTGGCTTTTAACAAAAAGGAAACAGTGATCATAAAAAATTAAATATATGATTCCATCCTTACAAAAGTTAATAGTTGCTTGTATTTTATTTGTTCTAAGCTGGTATTCTGCGGTAGCACAGAATATAATAGATACAGCATCTCAAAATATTTTTGCATTCATGAACGAGGAGCTTGAATGCGACCAATATGTTTTTCCTCTTGGTCAATTTCCAAAATTCAGGTGGAAGAATGAAACTTTGGTAAAAAAAGAAATTGGCGAGGTTCAATTATCCGTAAAATATTTTAACAGCTCTTTCGAGCAAGTCTTTATTGCAGAAAAACCGGGAAGATATGGTGCAGTGATTGAGGGGATAACTCCCGTCGGTTTTACAATTAGAAGATATGTTACTTTATTTTGTGCAGATGTAGAATTTGATGACTATAGTAAAAATGTACCAATTAAAATGAATCAGCTTGCTGGTTATGGTATTAATAATGAGAAGTGGGACAAATATTCAAATAACGAAGAACATTTTTCTTTTGGGAGTTTGAAGTTCTTTCCTAGAAATAATGCTGATGCTGCAATCTTTCTCGCTGGATTAAATGATATGGATGACTTGAGCAATAATTTTGATACTCCACGCATCAGAGATCGACAATGGTGGATTAATATGAAGGGCAAACTTGAGCATCATTCATTTTCCCCAAATCCGCTCAAGCTTCCAAAGAAAATTACTTATGAAACTAGTGCTCAAATTGGTGATACCTTTGCATCTCTAACAGACTATGATGAAGAAAAAATAGAGGACTTGCGTAATGAATGTAAAAATTGGGCTGAAAAAGGAAGAGCTGCTCATGTTGTGTTACTTATCCATAAAGGAAAAATTATTTTTTATGAGATCTTTGATGCTAATGAATCTGAAATTCCACTAACAAAAGAAACAAAAATATGGATGGCATCCATTACAAAACTTCTAACTGGTGTTTTGATGATGCAATTTGTCGATCAAGGCATTATTGATCTTGATGCACCGGTTGGACGCTATCTGCCTGAGCTAAACGGAATTTGGGGTGATAAGCTCCTTGTACGTAATCTTTTTACGCACACTAACGGATTACACATTGCCGGAGAATGGGCTTCAGATTGGAATTATTCACTCGAAAATCAAATTGCGCATATGCTCCCTTTTGTTGAAGTTGGAAAAATATTTTCATATCACCGAGCAGGATATGCGCTTGCCGGTAAAATTTTTGAGCGCATAACTGGTCGTGCAGTTCCGTATTTATTCCAAGAGTATATCTTCTCACCACTTGGAATGAAAAGCGCTTATTCTGATAACACATATGGAGGATTATACTGCACTTCAGAGGATTTGGCAAAACTTGGACAAATGCTCTTGAATAAAGGAGTCAATAATGGACAAAGATTTTTTTCTGAACAATCATATTATGATATGCTGCCGAAGAAACTTGGTATTGATAATAAAAGCTGGGGAATCGGAACATCTTCAAAAAAAGGTGTTGGATTGAGTGAGATGGCTTTCGGTCATGGTGCTGCATCGGGAACATTATTTTGTATTGATCCGGTAAATGATTTGATTATCATTTCTGCCAGAAATGAACCAGGAAAAATGTATGATGAATTTGAAAAAACTTTTATTGAAAAATGTACTTCAATAATAAAAGATTAATGATTTTAAAATGAGTTTCTTTGGAACTAAAAGACATACTTTATACTCAAAGAAAGAATTGGGACAAGTTCAATTATTATTCCCTGTAATTGTTCTCGTTACGGTTTTTTCGCTTTTTCCCCTTTTAAGAGGAATATATCTCGGGTTCACAGATTATAGACTTGGAGACGCTATTTCTTTCAACGGTATAGAAAACTATATCCAATTATTTAACGATGAATATTTTTGGAATTCATTTAAAGTTGGAATGATTTGGACAATTGTAGTTACGGTATTGCAAGTAGGTTTGGGGCTAGGACTTGCACTTCTTCTTAATAACAAAATACGTTTTGCATCTTTTTATACAGTATTAATTTTATTGCCATGGGCTACACCGCCAATTATTAGGGGAATATTGTGGCGCCAAATGTACGAACCGAATGCTGGTGCAGTTAATATATTACTCAGTCGTGCTGGAATTATTTCTGAACCGATAAATTGGTTATCAAGTTTTGAATACGTTATACCGGCTGTAATTGTTGCTGGTGTTTGGGGTGAAATATCCAAAGCCGCAATTTTTCTTTTAGCAGGGCTGCAAACAATTTCAAATGATCTTTATGAAGCAAGTAAAATTGACGGTGCCAAATTGTGGGATCAATTTCTGCACATTACCATTCCATCGTTGAAACCTGTTTTAGCTGCTATAATTTCTCTTACTTTTATGTGGAACTTTAATACTTTTGGAATAATCTGGGTACTTACACAAGGCGGGCCAGGCGGTTTGACTAGATTACCAATGCTTGCTGCTTATGAAGAAGGATTTAGATACGGTTATATTGGTTATGCAGCAGCAATTGGAAATGTAATGGTTTTAATTTTGTCGCTTGTACTGTTTATGTACATTCGCGTTCAACTGCGTGAGCGTAAAGAGTTATGAAAACTTCAAACCTAATTTCAAAATTTATGATTCACGGACTGATAATACTTTTTGTGATTTTCTTATTGTTTCCGCTTATTTGGGTATTAGCCAGTTCGCTAAAAACTACTCAGGAAATTTATTCAGGTTCACCAACAATATTTCCTCAACAAATATCATTTGATCATTATCGTTCTGTAATTAGCGGTCAGTTAATTTTTAGAAGTATGTGGAACAGCATAATTGTTGGAGTAATATCAACAATTCTGGTTGTGTTAATTTCTGTTCCATCTGCTTATGCAATGGTTCGATATAAATCGTTTGTTAACAATGGTATTTTGGTGTGGATTCTTGTATCCCAAATATTTCCAGTAATTTTGATAATGATACCTTTGTACATGGTGCTTAGAAACATAGGTTTAACCGATTCGTTAACCGGCTTAACTTTGATTTATGTTGTATGGGCTTTACCCTTTGTGCTTTGGATGATGCATGGGTATGTAAAAAGTATTCCTGTTGAGTTAGAAGAAGCTGCTGTATTAGATGGAGCAACTCGTTCTCAAGTAATATTCAAAGTTTTAATGCCATTGCTGCTGCCTGCAATTGGAGCATCAGCATTGTTCTCTTTTATCTCAGCCTGGAATGAATTTTTCTTTGCATTGGTTCTCCTAAAAAGTCCTGAACTAGGGACATTACAAGTAGAATTGGCTCGTTATGTAGGTATGGAAGGACAAGCAAGAACAGGTCCGCTTGCAGCGGCAAGTGTTATTGCAACAATACCCTCTATTCTTTTATTTATTTTTATGCGCAAGTGGTTAACTACAGGGTTAGTATCTGGAGCTTTGAAAGGTTGATGAAACGAAGTACAATTATATTTTTTTTAGTTTTTGTTGGGGTTGTTTTAGTATACTTATTTAAAGGTGAAAACAACAAAACTGAAAATTTACCGCTGCGGTTTGTTAGTCTTGCCTGGCAGGAAGCCTCAATTTCTGTGAACAAGTCAATAGTAAAAGAATGGAATGACGCACATCCTAATCTTCAAGTTGAATATATTCAAGGGACGTGGAATTCAGCTCATGATTATTTAATAACTGCCTTTGAAACAGGAGATGTACCAGATATTTTTCATTATGAATCCTCTGTAATTATTGATTATGCAATCCGTGGTTACTTAACAGATCTTTCAAAGTATATTACTCCCGAGATGAAAAATGATATTCTAGATGTTGCATGGGCTACAGTAACAAGACCAAATGGGGAGGTTAGCGGAATTCCTTTTCTTATCGAATCTCTTGTTGTGTTATATAACAAATCGCTTTTTGAGAAAGAAAACGTAATTCCCCCAACCCGCGAAAAACCATGGACGTGGGACGATCTTCAATTTGCTGCTAGTAAATTAACAAAGGATGTTGATGGAGATGGTATAATTGATCAGTATGGTGCAGGTATGGGGCTGCGTAACTCTGCAAACATCATAATGAATACTTCGATAAGTTTCGGAGGCTCATTCTTCAAAAAGGCGGGAAATCACTTTGTGGTGGAAGCGAATGACGAAGAAAAAAAATTATTGCAAACGATTTTTAATATGCTGTATAAAGATAAATCTGCTTCACCAGCGAGTACAGGTGAAACTGGAGCTGGAATGATTCCCGGCTTTTTTAGCGGAAGATATGCAATGCTGGTTGGTATTGGTTCATGGGCACGTCAGCAGCTTGTTGAAAATGCTCCAAAAAATTTTCGCTGGGGTGTTATGCCGCCGTTAAAAGCAAAAACACAAATGTATGGTGCAAGTACCCAAACACTAAGTGTTCCTAAAAAATCCAAACGAGCTAAAGAAGCTATGGAGTTTATCAATTTTATGTTAAGTTCAAAGAACACTGCACGTCTTGCATTGAACGATTGGATGATACCGGCAAGAAAATCCTGCTTAACAATGCCAGAATTTCAAGATAGCCTTAGCGGATGGGATATTGTGTGTTCTGCAGTTTCTATGTTAAGTGCTGGTTCATGGATTGGAGTTCCTGGTTACGTTGAATGGAAAAGCCGGGTTGCAAATCCAGTTCTGCAAGAATTATTTGCTGGCAGATTATCAGTTGAAAATGCTGCTAAACGAATTGAAAATGAAAGCAATATCATTCTTTCTCGTTATAAAAAATATGTTTTACCAACTTGGCAATTTGATGCCCGTTTATCTCTGGAATTATAATTATGACGATAATAA
>JACAFC010000143.1 GCA_013388515.1 Ignavibacteriaceae bacterium
CTACCGGCGAGCTTGAAACAATTTTGTGATCTTTACTTTTGAAGAAGTCTAAAAATTGTTGCCTTATTTCTTTTGAAGTCATAAATCTTATTAAGTTAAATAGTGTGCAAAGATAATAATTTGACCGTTAAGCATGAATAATGACATTGGCCATTATTATTTATTACCATTAGAAAAAGAAAGGCGTGATAATTTTAAGGTTCAGGATAAACATCAAAAAATATTTTGCCACAAATGTCACTAATCTCCACTAATAACGACGTATTAATATTCGTGTAATTCGTGGCATCCCGATATCCTACATTATTTGAATTTGCATTTTATAAATTTTCCCGCTGATAGATTGAAACACAACCTTTCCATCTCTGCTTGCCCAAGGATAAAGTGCGGGCTGATCGAATCCGTAAGTTAAATCTGCAAGAAACTTTCCATCAAAGTTGTAACAATAAATATCTGAATCTGTAATTTCATGTCCATCATCTTTAACAACCATAAACACAAGCTGCTCATTATTTATCCATGAAGGATACTCACCGCTGCCAAAATCATAAGTTGTTTTGGTTTTGGCATCGTACACAAAAATACCTTTCCCGGCAACACTTATTGCAGCTTTGCTGTTATCGGGCGTCCATTCAACAAAAAGATATTCGCCTTCGATAGGTTTAAGTATTACAGGAGCTCCGTCCACAACTTCAACAATATTTTTATTATTGCTTACTTTAAATGATTGTTCGCCAATTTTAATCGTATAGCTTTTAAAATTAGAAACACCTTCTTCCCACCAGACTGAATTGCCATCTACCGACCAAAATGGCATTCCAACATCATCAAGAGTGCCGGAAAGATTTTGCTCCTTACCTTCTAGATCGAACATCATAACAGCACTTTTTTTTGTTGTGAAATCCTGAGCCCAAAAATTTACTCTTGTAATAATCGCATCAGAATTTTCGGCCCATTTCATATTCCATCCGGCGGCAGCATAATTGGTTATCTGCTTAACTTCACCGCCGAAGTAATCAATCAAAAAAATACCAGCGTTATTTTGCCCGCCAAAAGCTACTTTTTTTCCATCGGGAGAAATTTTAGGCATGTTATATTCAAAATCTCCGGCTGCCAGAAGATTGATCTTTTCGATTATTTGTATTTGTTGTGAATAAATTTCTATGGACACAAATAAGCTAAAAAATAAAATCACTGCTATCCTGTTAGTGTTTTTCATAACTAACCTTTGTTTTTTTTATTTAATAACATCAATATTACGGTGAAAATAATTAGTACGGGCCAATAGTTAATTGTAATGCTCAACACCGAATTAAGAAAAGCAGAAATATTTAATGAACCGAGTTTATTGAAGAAGTATAAGCCTGCGGACAAAAAAATTAAGGAAATAATTAAGAGCAGTTTATTTGAAAGATCATCAATAAAAAGTACCAAAAAAGCTGTACCAAGTATAAAGAAAATTGAGGGCAGTACGATGTTTGAAAGTTTTGAGAACTCATAGTTATGGGTTATAAACAGCTCTATTCCAACTAGAAATGCTATCACTCCCCCCACCAATAGTTTTTTACCGCCTTTACCCATGGAGGAATACACTACCCCTATCCCTAAAACAATTAATACAAATGATGCAATCTCTATATAATCTGTCCTAATAATGCCAACTATTTTAAGGAAAGCTGCAATTAGAAATAAAAGCGATACAAATAAAATTAATGAGCGATTACTAAACATCAGCGTTAAGCTATCTGAATTGATTGAAAAAATTATATGATGATTCAAAGATAAGGATTTCCGAATTTATTTAATGCTTAGGCTAACACTGGAGTTCGTAAATAGATTATATCACATTGAGCATGTCAAGGTGTGATTGCCAGTCTTCGACTTGTCTTATTAAGGTGGGACAGTTCAGCCTGACAAATATTTTACCAATAATTTTTTGCAAAGAGATTCTAAAGTATCCTTTGCCCCATGCTCGAGGCGACAAGTTCTGCAGCAAAAACAGCACTTTTATTTTTGTCATCTAAAATTGGATTTACTTCAGTAACCTCGAGCGAGGACATACATCCGCATTCTGCAATAGATTCCATTAACAGATGAGACTCACGGAAACTTAATCCCCCCGGAACCGGTGTTCCAACTCCAGGTGCAAGTGTTGGATCAACGCTGTCTAAATCAAAACTCACATGAATGTGATCAACCTTTTCTTGAAATTGTTTAAGCACCCGTGCAATAATTCTGTGAATACCAAGTTTATCAACATCGGCCATTGTATAAACCGAAAGATTCAGTTGCTTGATATTCCTTTTTTCAAATTCATCTATGCTTCGTACTCCAATAAGCACACAATTTTCCGGTTTTACTTTGGGAGAAAATCCGTAGAAGTCAACAAGTTTTTTATTTCCCAAGCCAAGACTGGCAGCCAATGGCATTCCATGAATATTGCCCGACGGAGTTGTTTTGTCGGTATTCATGTCTGCGTGAGCATCAATCCAAATTACGCCAAGTTCTAATTTATTTTTCCTGCAGAAAGAAGAAATACCTGCGATGGTGCCAATTCCCATTGAGTGATCTCCGCCAATGCAAAGAGGAAAATGATTTTGGGTAAGTGATCTCTCAACTTTTTGCGCAAGCAGTTTTGAGGTTTTTAAAATTTCTTCAAGATATTTAAGCTTAGGATTTTTAATACTTTGTTTCTCTCGTATTTCGATACTTATATCGCCTTCATCAATAATTTTATAACCAAGCGTTTCCAGCTTTTCGGTTAAACCAGCAATACGGAGTGCAGATGGACCCATATCCACTCCGCGCCTATCAGCACCCAAATCCATAGGAAAGCCGATTAAATCAACAATTTTAGAGTTACTTCTTTTTACCATACTGTTTTATCAATCTTTTCAATTCATGCTATCTCAAGTTAAAAAGTTTTGTTTGCATTTGCCAACTATCAATTTTATGAACACATCAAGTTAATTGGGGTAATTATCTGCATATGTTTCCATGTAGATTTTTTGTACGAATATAAACTATCTTTGAGTATAACTTACTCATTTCCTGGAGACGTTATGAAACTTACTCTTTACTTTTTTCTCTTCATTTCAACAGCAATACTTGCCCAGCACAAAAACTATAGAGTAAGCAGTACCGCCAGCTTTGATCCTGAAGAAGTTACAATAGCTATAAATACCAAAAATCCAAATCAGCTTGCCGCAGGTGCAAACATAAGATATTTCTATGGTTCATCTGATAGCGGGTTAACATGGAATCAAAGTGACATGACATCTACTCTGGGAGTTTGGGGTGATCCATGTTTAATTTATGACGGTCTTGGAAATCTTTTTTATGCGCATCTTTCTAACCCGCCATCACCTGGTTATTGGATTGACAGGATTGTTGTTCAAAAATCTACAGATAACGGAATGACATGGAATCAAGGTTCGGGAATTGGTTTTAACTCACCGAAAAATCAAGATAAAGAGTGGCTTGCTGTTGATCTTCAGGATACTCCATATAAAAATTTTTTATACATAACTTGGACGGAGTTTGACGATTATGGCAGTTCAAATTCTTTGGATAGTTCACGAATTTTATTTTCGCGGTCAACCGATAATGGAATAACATGGTCAACTCCCGCGAGAGTCAGCGATAAAGGCGGGAATTGTGTTGACGGTGATTTAACAGTTGAAGGAGCCGTACCAACAGTTGGCACAAATGGCGAAATTTATACTGCCTGGTCTGGGCCATTAGGAATTATGTTCGATAAGTCAACCGATGGCGGTTTAACATGGGGTGATGATATTTTCGTAAGTAATCAGCCTGGCAGCTGGGATTTTGATATTCCTGGAATTTCACGCTGCAATGGCTTACCAATAACAGCTTGTGACACAAGTAAAACCTTTACTCGAGGGAACATTTACATTCTCTGGGGCGATCAAAGAAATGGAACCGATAACACAGATATATTCATAAGTAAATCTATTGATGGCGGACAAACATGGTCACAACCTTTAATGGTTAACAATGATAACACCACCCGGCATCAATTTTTTCCCTGGCTGGCTATAGATCAAACAACGGGACATCTCTTTGTAGTTTTTTATGATAGGAGAAATACTACTGGTGTTGCAACTGACGTTTATATTGCCAAATCAATTGATGGAGGGGAGACTTTTGAGAATTTCAGAATAAGTGAGAGTTCTTTTACACCTAGTAATAAAGTATTTTTTGGTGACTATTCCAATATTGCCGCATTCAACAGAAAAGTTTATCCCATTTGGATGAGAATGGATGGGAGTGCACTTAGTGTTTGGAATGCTGTAATTGTAGATTCTTCATCAATTGTGCATGCAGAGTTAAATAATTTTACTGGTTTCGTTGATAATAACCAGGTTCACCTTAACTGGGAAATAAATTCTGAATCTACCATCAAATTATTTGAAATTGAACGAGTATCATTCTCAACTGAACCAGTTAGGGAATGGAAGACGATTGGGAAATTATCTGCTGCTAAAACGACAAACAAACAATCTTACTCTTTTATTGATTTACCAATTAATGTTGGTATTTATTTATACCGAATTAAGCAGCTTCATTTTGATGGAAGCGTCAATTACTCAAATGAAGTGGAGGTAAATTTCCAGAACATAGCTGATTTTAAACTGATGCAGAATTATCCCAACCCATTTAATCCATCAACAACAATCAGCTATCAGCTGCCTGTTACAGCTCAAGTTACAATAAAAGTATTTGATGTACTTGGAAACGAAATTGCTGAGTTGCTGAATGATGTTAAGCAAAGCGGACTTCACGAAATCACCTTCGACGCTTCAGCCATCGAAGGCGGATTACCAAGCGGTTTATATTTTTACAGAATGTTTACAAAAGATAAAGTACTAACTAGCAAAATGACTTTATTGAAGTAAAACAGGTAGTGAACAATCAGATTAGATTTTTTGGATGTACTAATCCAACTAAAATGTTGTGAAATTAATCAGCATTTTTTCAATTATTTTCGCTCTAATGATTATATTTTGAGTGGAAATTTTTTTTAATTAAGACATCGTTAACTATGACTACAAACGCTGCCGAACCACTTATTTCAATTGGTATACTAAGCAACTCTAAAATTACATTTGAGCTTTATGGGGATTACTCTTCGAGTGCTTCAACAAAAAAACTTAATGGTCAATTTACTGCTGAAATAATTAATGGAAAGTTAGTATGTAAAACTACCGGACATGAAATTTCAGCTCAAGATGAAATAATATTTGAACCGGGCGATTTATCCATAGACACTTTTCTAATCCGTGATGTTACAATCGGTGTTAAGTTTCATTGGGAAAGAAAAGAAAAACAGCGTTTTTCAGGTTCATTAAAATTAAAGAAAAACAAAAACCAGATTACGGTTATAAACATCATCTCAATTGAAAAATATTTAACAAGCGTTGTTTCATCTGAGATGAGCGCAAAGTCTTCATTACAATTACTTAAAGCGCATGCCATTATTTCCAGAAGCTGGCTGCTGGCACAAATAGAAAAATCTAAACAATTAAAAAAGACTAAGGCAAAATATTCATCACTTGCTGAATCGGAAGAAGAAAGAATCAAATGGTATGACCGTGAAGATCATGAATTGTTTGATGTTTGCGCTGATGATCACTGTCAAAGATATCAAGGTGTAACTAAAATATTTACTGATGTGGCGCGGGATGCCGTAAAACAAACTTACGGCATAGTTTTGATGAGTGATAATAAAATATGTGATACTCGTTATTCAAAATCATGCGGCGGTATTTCAGAATCATTTGAAAATGTTTGGGAGCCAACAACGTATAAGTACCTTACTTCCATAACTGATTATAAATTTCCTGCTGAAAATTTTAATGCGGATTTTTCTAATGAGCAAAACGCCGTTAAATGGATAAAGGGAAATCCTACTGCATTCTGCAATACAACAGATAAAAAAATTTTATCACAAGTACTGCTGGATTTTGATCAAGAGACAAAAGATTTCTTCCGATGGAAGGTGAACTATTCTCAAGAAGAAGTATCCGAAATTATAAAATTTAAAAGCGGAATTGACTTTGGCCAAATTTTAGATCTTATTCCCGTTGAACGAGGATATTCATCCCGATTAATTAAATTAAAGATTGTTGGCACTAAAAAAACTTTAACCGTTGGTAAAGAACTTGAGATACGTAAGTATCTTTCAAAATCGCATCTCTATAGTTCTGCAATCGTAATTGAAAAATCAAATATTCAAAATGATATTCCACAAAAATTTACAATTTACGGAGCGGGATGGGGCCACGGTGTGGGCCTTTGCCAAATTGGTGCCGCTGTTATGGCTGAGAGGGGTCATGAGTTCGATGAAATTTTGCTTCACTATTTTAAGAATGCTGAGCTTAAGAAAATTTATTAACGCGTGAAAATTCTTTATTCATGTTTATCAAAAAGCTGGGGAGGAATGGAGATGTTTACGCTTACTGCTGTAAAACAGCTTATTAAAAGAAACATCTCTGTTGATTTGCTATGTGCTGAAGAATCTAGAATTCATATCGAAGCAAATAATCTTGGATTAATTGTACATCCTTTGAAGATTTCCGCATTATCAAACCCAGCAAATATACTCCGCTTAGCCGCTTTGATTCGAAAAAATAAATACGATATAGTTCATACCCAAGCTTCTTTTGACCTTTGGCTGCTTGTGCCTGCTTTGAAATTGCTTGGAAGCCGAATACCGCTTTTATTAACAAAACAAGTTGGTTCTTTCATAATTAAAAAAGATTTTTTGCACCGATGGATTTATGACCGACTGACTTTTGCCCTTGCCATAAGTACGCTCATTAAAAAAAATTTATTGGAAACTTGCCCTCTTACCGACGATAAAGTTGTTCTTCTGCATAATGGAATTGACACAAATCGGTTTGATCCTGGAAAGGCAGATTTTCAAAAAGTTCGGCAAGAATTTGGAATTACAGAGAATGAAATTTTGATTGGAATGATGGCGAGATTCAGTCCCGGCAAAGGTCATGAGGAATTTTTATATGCTGCAAAAGTTTTAAACGAAAAATATTCCAATCTTAAATATTTAGTTGTGGGTGAAGCAAGCCGGGGTGAAGATGACTACGCAGCAGAAATCAAAAAACTTGCTGTGGAGTATAAACTTGAAAATTTAATTTTCACCGGTTTTAGAAGCGATACACCGGAAATTTTAGCAGCGATGGATATTTTTGTGTTTCCATCACATGCAGAAGCATTTGGAATTGCGTTAGCAGAAGCATTGGCAATGGGTAAACCATCCGTCTGCTCAAATGCTGATGGTGTTTTGGATATTGCTGTCGATGGTGAAACTTCTCTTCTTTTCTTAAATAAGAATGCTAACGACTTGATCATTAAAACTTCTGCATTGATTGAATCTTCCGATTTAAGAACAAAATTTTCTATTGCTGCAAGGAAAAGAGCAATAGAATTTTTCGATCTGGAAAAATTAACAAATAAAGTTGTTGAGATTTATCAAAATGCGATTAGCCAAACCAGCTAATTTTTGTTCTTCATACCCTAATACTTAATTTTACTTAAGAAATTTCAAACGAGGATAATCATGTCAAACTTCATAACTGTATTTTTGCCTTATTCGGGGAAAGAGTACACCGCTAAAACAATAGAAAGCTTAAAGAGTTCAAGTCTTATCAAAAAAATTTTCCTTTTATCCAATGAAAACTTAAACAGCAAAATTCCTGGTGTTAAGCTGCTTAAAATTGATTCTCTATTCAGCAGCTCAACTATGAAGTTGATTCAATCAAAGGCAGCTTCCAACTTCATTTTATTTCTTACGCAAGATACATTGATTAACTTCGGACAATTCAGTTTGGAAAGATTTGTTAATGCAGCACAAGCAACTGGCTCCGGAATTGTTTATTCCGATTACTTCGACATTAAAAACGATACAACCATACCTCATCCTGTTATTGATTATCAATTCGGTAGTGTGCGAGATGATTTTTCTTTCGGTCCAATTTTATTCTTCGATAAAAAAGCTTTCAGCAAAGCTTCAAAAGGAATTGGCGATGGTCTAAAGTTTGCCGGATTGTACGCCCTTCGGCTTGCTGTTTCAAGACATCATGCTATCACCAGAATTCCGGAGTTCCTTTATTCATCAATTGAAACCGACGAAAGAAAATCCGGTGAAAAGCTTTTTGACTACGTTAATCCTAAAAATCGCGACGTACAAATTGAAATGGAGAAAGTTGTCACTAAGCATCTTAAGAAAATAAATGTTTATCTCGAACCAAAGTTCAAAAAAATTAAAATCGATAAAGCAAAATTCGAGAATGAAGCATCGGTGATTATTCCTGTTAAAAACAGAGCAAAGACTATCGGCGATGCTGTGCAGTCTGTACTAAAGCAAAAAACTAATTTCGCATTCAATTTAATTGTGGTGGATAATCATTCAACAGATGGAACTTCAAGCATTCTTCATGAATTTGCAGCGAAAGATAAAAGAGTAATTCACATCGTTCCAGAAAGAACTGATCTCGGCATCGGCGGATGCTGGAATGAAGGCGTTCATCATCAATCTTGCGGAAGGTTTTCCGTTCAGCTTGACAGCGATGACATCTACAAAGATGAAAACACGCTCCAAAAAATTGTCGATACTTTCAAAAGAGAAAAATGCGCCGTTGTGATCGGTTCTTATCAGCTTACTGATTTTAATCTAAATGAAATACCTCCAGGATTAATTGATCACAAAGAATGGACTCCGGAAAATGGCAGAAATAATGCTTTGCGAATAAATGGTCTCGGTGCACCGCGAGCATACTACACTCCGCTGCTTCGCGAAATTAAAATCCCAAATGTTAGTTATGGCGAAGATTATGCTGTAGTGCTTGCTATGTCCCGTGAATATCAGATTGGACGAATCTATGAATCGGTTTATGTCTGCAGAAGATGGGAGGGTAATTCTGACGCCGCCCTATCGATTGAGAAACAGAATGCTCATAATACGTACAAGGATCGTATCCGTACTTTTGAGATGCTTGCAAGACAAAGAAAGAACAAAAAGCAATAGAACGCAGATCATCATGATCGGTTAAGATTTATTATGATCATTCAGATTTAACCAATAAAGTAAGAAGAAAAATCTTTTCAATTGAGTACAAAAATCATAAAATATCATAATCATCATAAAAATCAGCGTTCTATTGCCTGCTATGCTAAATAATGTAATGATAAAAAAATTTGAAATCGATGAGATGATTAGCAGCTCTAATTTTGCTGAAGCGGCAAAACAGCTTCTTGCGAAACAGAAAGAAACTTGGAAACAGCTTGCTGATGGATACGAATCTCTCAAACAGATCAAAACAAAAACATTTCAGTTTGATGGATTTAGGATGAAGGTTCAATTCAACCCTGGTAGAATTATTTCAACATCTGCAAAGGTTGATGAGAAAACGATAAACAATCGAAAATGTTTTTTGTGTCCAGCCAATTTACCTAAAGAACAAAAAGGCATTTTATGTGAAGAGGAATATTTAATTCTCGCTAATCCTTATCCAATTTTTCCTGAACATTTCACAATTCCAAATATCAACCATGTACCCCAGCAGATTAAAGACAATTTTAAATTAATGCTAAAGCTGACAAAGGATTTATCAAAACATTACGTTGTTTTGTACAATGGACCAAAATGCGGCGCATCCGCTCCGGATCATTTTCACTTTCAAGCCGGGACAAAAAACTACATGCCGATAATGGATGATTTCCATCAGCTAAAAAATGAACACGGCGAATTGCTTATTGAAAATGATGAAATGACTGTTTCAGCAATTGATGATGGTTTAAGGCGAATAATTTCTTTTGAAAGCAGCAGCATTGAAAAGTTAGAAATGACATTCAATAGTTTTTATGACACTTATTCTTCCGTCATGAGGAATAAAGAAGAACCATTGATGAATATAATTTCATCTTATGAAGAGGAATTTGGCTGGCGAGTGGTTATCTTTTTACGGGAGAAACATCGTTCATCACATTATTTTACTGAAGACGAAAATAAAATTTTACTCAGTCCAGCTTCTGTGGATTTAGGCGGAGTTTGTATTACTCCAATTGAAAAGGATTTTGAAAAGATGAACAAAGAATTGCTAACTGAAATTCTTTCCGAAGTAGCACTCAA
>JACAFC010000287.1 GCA_013388515.1 Ignavibacteriaceae bacterium
AATCATACATTGGAATGGGATAAATTTCATACGTGATTGTTCAATGAATTCTCTGTTAAATGGTGCTATAAAAAAAATATGGGGAACGCATTCCAATAATTTATATGCTGTTGGAGGTGTTGGCACTATCGTTCACTACGACGGCAGCCGTTGGCAGAAGATCGAGAGCGGGACGGAGTTGCCGATTAACGATATATGGGGATCCATGAATCAGAGAACCGGACAATGGGAGGTTCTATGTGTTGCCTCCAATCAGTTCATTAATCAAGGGAGACGTCTCCTTCGCATTGAAAGCTATGGAGTGATCCAACTTCCTGATAGCGGTCTTTCCTGGGCATTGAATACTGTCTGGCATGTTTCAGGGCGCATATATTTCGTTGGAGGAGATGGCTTGTATCACTCCCGTACTATCGGACCCATTTGGTATCGGGATGTTTCATTTCCACCATATTACAAAATGTCTGTACGGGGTAATGACATAAACGATATTGTTGTGGTGGGATTCCGGTTATTGTGGCACTGGAATGGCTTTAGTTGGCGCGACTTGCGTGAAACATTTATGCCCGGAGCATTCTCCAGCGTGAACATAAAAGAAAACATGCTGGTTGCAATCGGCGGCAATGCCGTAGTGATTGGCAGAAGATAAAGGGACATTTGTACGTGAAGAAAAAACGACAAAATGAGGCGAGAAATCGATCACCTCCTGAATAAAGAGAACTACTGACGCCTAAAAATATCAACAAATAAACAAGCGCCAGTGCTGAACCACTGGCGCCTGAGTAATAGCAAACAAAAACACCCGACTTTCTCCACAAATGTGAAGTACGCATTTTTGTTTGCGGTATGAAAGATAATCACAACAAACTTCTTTTTCAACCAAACTTATAAAGGGAGAAAATATATGAAACTCAATATAAGAGTCTACTCCGAAAAGTCTGATATTTTTCAGTTAAGTATATAGTTGATCGTTTACACAGTCAAGAGGTTTTTAGGCATCGCGATATAACTGGTTTGGGACATAGTTTTTTGTTAAATT
>JACAFC010000266.1 GCA_013388515.1 Ignavibacteriaceae bacterium
CCCCCCCCCCCCGAGGCTGTGAAACCCGGTTCGAGGCGCTCCTTACTTCAGAAGAACCATCTTCTTCGTCTGCGAGAAGTTCTTCGCCGTGAGCTGGTAGAAGTACACACCGCTCGCCACAGGCTGGCCCTGATCGTTCATGCCGTTCCAGACCTTCGAGAAGCCGCCCTGGACCGGCGCCTGCTCCTCGTCGATCAAAGTCCGGACCAACTGCCCCGCCGCGTTGTAGACCTTCAACGTAACGTGACCGCGCTCAGCAATGCTGTACTTGATGGTCGTCGTCGGGTTGAAGGGGTTCGGGTAGTTGTCGTCCAGGCTGTTCGCGAACGCCACCGGGTTGATCCCCGTCGGCTCGTCGATGATGTTCTGGAACCACACGAGGATCTCCTGGAGGTGCTTCACGTAGTCGGGAACGCCGTTCGTGTCGTCGTCCCGGATGAAGTTGTACGCAAAGCCCGCGAGGAAGTACCGCGCGTTCGACGATGCGCCGTTCGGCGTCACCTGGCTCAGCGACGCAACCTGGCCCGTCGTCGCGTTCACATAGCGGTGCGCGATCCTCGAGTTCCCGGACTGGCCGGGGACGTCGAAGTCGTTGATGACCGCACATCCGCCGTACGCGTAGAAGCTCTCCGTCGGCTGGAGGTACCCTGCCGGCGGAATCGGGCTCGTCGGGAAGATTCTCGGCGACACGACGGTGCTGACCGTTCTCTGGTCGCCGGCCGTGAGCGTGTGGTTCATGAAGACGCTCTTCACGTTCACTGCGCTCAAGCCAACGAGCGTGTTCCAGTCTTCCACCGCGTCATCGCACCACATCGCCCAGCCCGGTTCCCCTGGGTGGGTGTTGAGGAACGTGTACGCGAGACCGTAGTCATCCGACTTCTCCGCGCTCGACCCGCCGTTCGGCGTGCCGCCGTCGCCCATGAGACCCCTCGAGAGATCGGAGGAGTTCCAGAGAACCTTCTGGTAGATCTCCGTCGGGTCGCCGATGATCTGGGCGGCGATGTTCTTCACGCGGCCGGCCAGCGAGTTGCCCACCACGGAAGAGGGGCCGAGAACGTCGAACCGGTCAACCTTGTCGGTCAGACCCATGTACGTGAACGCGTTGTCGAAGTAGAGCTGCGCGGGCCCGCCGCGGTCGTCGGAGTCGTCGACGTAGAGGATGTCGCCGTCGTCGCCGGGCAGACGTCCCGCGTCGGGAAGCACCGACCACTCCATCGGGCTGGCCATGCACTCGGCGATCGAGTTCGTCCTGCGGCCGCCGCCCTGACCGTTGAGCGTACGATGGTAGTACGCCCACTGGTTGTTCGCGTTCTTGGCGCCGAAGAAGTAACGGATCACGTCGCCGGGAGCGAAGATACCCGTGTTGTTCGCAACGTCTTCCGTCAGAGCGTGGTACGGAGGACCGTCCGGACCCGCTGCGAGATCCATGAGGTCGCCGCAGAAGGTGTCGGCCACTTTGCCGCCGCTCGCCGTCTTCGCGAGGTCGAGACGGTAGGCGTCCCAGCCCGCCGGGGCAAGACCCGGAATGAGCGGGTAGCGAAGCGAGAGGTCAATATCAGCCGGGTAGCGCTTGAAATCCGGCGACTGGATCGCAAGACCGCTCTTCCCCGCCACCGGGTTGCCGAACCGGTCGGTCACCTTCACGAACACGTACACGGCCTTGGTGTCGGTCCGGGTCGTGTTGTAGGTGTCGGACGCAAGCCCCACCGGGTCCGTCGCGACGATCTTGAGCGAGTCGCCCGGAACGAGGTTCTTCTTGTTCGACGGGAGGATGTCCTGCGCCATATCGCAGCGAGCGTACGACGTCGAGGAGATTCCGCCCAGTTCGGGGAAGTTGTCCTGCCACATATCGATATCGCGGAATGTGTACTGCGGCCCGACCGTGTCCACATGCATGAGCTTGACCTGATCGATCAGGGGCGCATGGGAGTGGCACGAACCCGTGCCGTAAATCCCGCACCACACACCGCAGTAGTCGTACGCGCCGACCGCAACCGCGATCTGGTCCGCCTGGGCGATGCCCGGAACGAACGCGCCGACCTGGAAAGCGGTTCGGATCCAGTCCTTCTGTCCGCCGTAGTACACGAAGTTCAAGTCGTCCCAGCCGCTCGGGCAGCCCGTGTTTCCGAGACGGGTCCGGACGTGCCAGACGTAGAACTGGAGGTTGTCGAGCGGGAGATCGCGGTACGTCAGCAGGCTCAGGATGAACTCGGTGCCGGATCCCGTGATGGGGACGAACGGCGACCAAATTTCATTGAGCATGTAGAGACCGTTCGCATCCGGGCCGTAGGGCACCGCGCCCTGGAGGGGCCAGCCGCCGCACGCGTAGTTCGTGACGGCCGGGTTGTCGAACCATCCCCACAGGTTCGAGAGCGGCTTCGCGCAGGGGTCTTCCTGAACGATCTGCGCCGCGCTGACGAGATGTCCGTACTCGCCGAATCCGGCCGGAATCGTCGCGACCCAAATACCATCCGCCGACTGGGTGGCCAAGCAGGCTTCGCCCTCCCAGTTCTCGGCAGCGCCGCCGTTGATCGAGATGTCGTCCACGAGAGCGGCGCCCTGGGCGGTATCCCAGAGACCGTCCTCGTCGCACCATGCGCCGTCCGACATCACGTGGAAGCGGACCTTCGTCGGGCCCGTGACGCCCGCGGAGGCCGCGGAGGACACGTCGGCGATCGGTCCGCCGGCGCCGTCGTAGTAGCCGGCAGCCGCGTTCACGGCAGGATCGGCGACCCACTGGGCGTTGACGGCATCCCACCACTCCACGTACGTGAAGTCGTAGCCCGGTTCCGAATCCCACGCGATCGTGTACGAAAGCGTGTTCACCGTGGAGACCGACGTCTCGAGGCTCTGATCCCAGTTGACGCCGTAGCCGGGAAGCGTCGCCCAACCGCACCAGGGCTCCGTGCTCGTGGCCCACTGGCCGCACCACATCGAGTGCGATCCGGCGATCGGGGTAATCGCGTTGCAGCCGGTGCCCGCGTTACCGTCGACGTGCCAGTATTTCTTGATCTGGGTCGTGATGTCGTGCTCGGTCCACCCCTGCGTCGTCGGAACGCCGCCCGGTGTGTCGAACTGCCACCAGCCCAGAGTCACCGTCGTCGCGGCCGCAGCCTGGAACATCGAACCGCCGATTTCCGGCGCGTTCGTCGGCTGCTGCGGATCCTCGACGAACCTGTACTGCGAGAGCTTGCCCTGCGTGTTCTTCGCGTACGAGCCCGCCGCGAGCAGACCGAGCGCGAAAACGACGCAGAGTGTCAAAACAAACGTTTTCCTCATCGTATCATTCCCCCATCGTTGCTGAGAAGGAAAGTGAATACGCGAAAACCATAGAGCCGATTTAGAAGCTTCCTCAGGCTGTAAGGAAGCTTGCAAGGCCGAGAGCCAAAGAGCTACCGACTCCTGACGAGCGTCCGTAGACACGTCCTGAAACCGGCACACTCACCTCCTCACTCGACGTTCCAGGGTTGGCGCCAGTGATAACCGTCGGGTTCACGCTTGTTATGTCGAGTAAAAGGCTCACACCAACGGTGGTCGGCTGACTGTGCACGCTTGCGCTGCGTGCTCGTAACGACTCTTCAGGAGGATTTGCGGACTACGCCGCAAACCATAACCCTTTGCCCCTAGACCGGGGAGGATTGTACCACGAAACGGGCCTCGATGTCAAGGGTTGAAAACGGTTTGCGCGCCGCGGACAAGCTAAGAACTCGGGGGTTTTCCGGATTCCGGGTCTTTCCCTTGCTCCACTATATGGGAAAAGTCGGCGTATTTCGAAAACAAGGCGAAGACCGCCGCAAGGAACCGCTGCCGGTTGGCCCGAAGGAGCGGATCGGGCGAGTTGACGAGGACGTGATCGAAGTACCGGTCGAGGGGC
>JACAFC010000204.1 GCA_013388515.1 Ignavibacteriaceae bacterium
AAAATATCCTCATCTCTTATTATTGCCGATTCAATCGCATAACCATATTCTTTTTTTAGTTTTTCAGCCTCTTCGGTAACTATTCCGAGTGATTCTCTAATATCGTTAGTTACTTGATTACCAGCCACACCAATAACTTTGGTATGTTTTATACTTTTATTGTGGAAAACCGCTATGTCCGTGGTACCTCCACCAATATCAATTAACGCCACCCCTAAATCCTTTTCACTTTCATCCAATACTGAAGTGCTTGATGCGATGGGTTGAAGGACATATTCATTAATCTGTAATCCAGCTCTTTCAACAGATTTTTTTATATTCTGAATTGCTGGTACTGAAGCTAAAACAATATGATTAGTAGCTTCTAATCTTGACCCTGACATACCGATAGGATTCTCAATACCGCCTTGATAATCAATTGAGAACTCTTCAAAAATAATATGCAGAATTTGCCTATCGGAAGGAATTCGAATTGTTCTTACATCAGCTTCAAGCCTATTTAAATCATCCTTAGTAATCTCTTTGTCTTCTCTGCTTATTGTTACGTAATTCCTGTGCCGCATACTTGTTATATGTTCGCCGGCAACTCCTACATTCACAGAGTTTATTTCAACACCAGCTTTATTTGAAGCCTTGGCAACAGCTTCTTTAATTGCATCTGCAGTTTTGGAAATATTGGCAACCAATCCTTTATGCAGCCCTTCCGATGGAGATGAATCACTTCCTAAAATTTCAAAATGATTATCGTCTAACTGCTCGGCAATTACTGCGCAAACTTTCGTTGTTCCTAGATCGAGCCCAGCAATAATATTTTTCTTCATAATTCCGTTTCTACAGCTTTTGCAAAATAAATTTGATTTGTAAATCTTAAATCCACGTATTCACTCTGGCCTAAATCACTGTCCTTATTCTCAAGTTCTTTCCATAATGAGTTCAGTACTAAAATTTTCTTAGCTACTTCATTCTTACCAAATTTTATTAAGGGTTTAATGCCGGAGAAGGTTAAGGTTATATCATTACCATGATTGAGATTTATCTCCGAAAGCCTTGATAACATATTTGGGTTTAGGTATTTAATTGCTTTTAAAATGCTATATGCTTCTAATATCTCTTCACTTTCCAAATAGCTTAGCACTTTGTAGTCAGAAGCATTTTTAGGATTATTAATTATCGGGAGATCTGAAATCTTTGTGTTTGTTAATATAGGAAGCATTTGTAATTCGTTTGACAATAAATAGGATTCATCTCTGAGAATTAAAAATGCGATTAATTCCTTCTCCAACATTTCCACCTTTACACTGCCTTGATTGGACTGTTCAACCTCGGTAGAAACTATAAATGGATGTTTATCTAATCTATCTTTAACTAACTCCAAAGTTATGCTTCGGAAATTTTGCTCTTGGTTCAACTTGGCAAAATTCAAGTAACTAGATTGTGATAGCAGCTGATTACCTGAGAGAGTGAGGGACTTAACACCATCGCTTGATTGTTTAGTAACTGGTTTAAGAGCGATTATAAACAATACTGAAATAATTGTTATGAATAAGATTAATCCTATGATTTTACTTTTCAATTGGCTCATTGAGCACCCTCGAGTATATTTTTGACAAACATCTCGCCATATTTCCAAATATCACCTGCACCCATCGTTACAATTATATCCCCCTCTTTTTTTATTTGATTCAATGTGCTAACTAAATCATTCTTATTTTCAACATAGTGAACATTTTTATGACCAAAACTTCTAGCTGCATTAGCTATTAGTTCTCCATTTACGCCTTCAATAGGTTCTTCTCTAGCTGGATATACATCAGTACAAATGAATACATCGGAGTTGAGAAATGATCTGCCGAATTCTTGATAGAAATCTCTTGTTCTAGAATAAAGATGTGGTTGAAATACAGCTACTAATCTTCTTTTCCACCCTGCACGTATTCCAGCAAGAGTTGCTGTAGTTTCTGTAGGATGATGTGCGTAGTCATCAACAACCATAATCTCTTTGTTATACTTAACTTCAAATCTTCTATAAACACCAGTAAACGATTCAAGAGCTTTTTTGATTATATCAAAAGATACTCCAAGCTCTAATCCTATACCCACGGCAACTAAAGAATTTTTTACATTATGTAAGCCAGGTATTTTTAGGATAATTCTCCCTAATTCTTTTTCGTGATATTTTGCAGTATAAGCAGAAGTTGAATTATTAAATTCAATGTCAGTTGCTTGAAGATCTGCTTGGACAGTTAATCCATAGGTAATAACTTTTTTATTTATCTGCGGAATTATATCCTGAAGTGCAGGTTCGTCTAGACATAGGATAACAAATCCATAAAAGGGAACTTTATTAGCAAATTCAATAAATGCTGATTTAATATCATCAAGATCTTTATAGGTATCGAGGTGCTCACTCTCTAAAGTAGTTATTGCTGCTATTGTTGGTGTTAATTTTAAAAATGTCCTATCAAATTCATCAGCTTCAACAACAATAAACTCTCCATTACCTAATCTTGCGTTAGTCCCGCCTAAGCTGCTTAACTTTCCACCAACAATTATGGTTGGATCAAGACCTCCTTCAGTTAGGGTTAAGCCAACCATTGAAGTAGTAGTAGTTTTACCATGTGTGCCGGCAATTCCAATTCCGTATTGCATTCTCATACACTCAGCAAGCATTTCTGAGCGTTTAATTATAGGTATTTTTCTTTTAACAGCTTCTTGAACTTCGGGATTTTCAACCATAACCGCAGAGGAATATACAAGCACGTCAGCATCTTTAAGATTTTCTGGTGAATGCCCCTCATAAATTGTCATTCCAAGACTGCTTAGTCTTTTAGTAATTTCGGAAAGACTTTTGTCTGACCCAGAAACTTCAAAACCTTTACTTAACAGAATTTCAGCAATGCCACTCATTCCAATTCCGCCAATGCCAACAAAATGAACCTTTTTGATATTTTTAAACATTAGTGCTTTTAATCCTTTTATCTAATTCTTCAAATCGAGCTATCAGTTCATTTTGTTTTTCATAATCGTAAGGCCTAATTATCAACTGACGTCTTCGATTTTTCATTTTTATTCTAATTAATCTAAATGGCTTGTTACTAATTCGTTTACTTTTAATTGTAGAAATTTTTATGCTGATTATCTCGTTATAAAGAAAACTTTTACTCTTAAATCGATCAATAAAAAGAATACTATTCTCTGTTAGCTGCAAATGTCTGTTTTTAAAAAGATTGTAAAGCAGACTTAAAAGTGATATCATCACTATTAAGCCTAAGAAATAAATTATAGGATCTTTAGTTACCAGCTTGTATGAGTCTTCAATAAATTCTCCACGAACAATTAAATAAACTACAAATACAACAAAATAAATTATTGTTGATTGATAATAGAATGACATGTTGTACTTAAAATTATTTTTGTCATCCATCTTAGTTTATTGTTTCCTTCTTTGCATAGTTTATCGCTCTATTTGCTATAATATTAGTTGCTTCCGGCTTACTAAGGCTTTTAGAAATTTGGCTCATCTCAGAAAGTTTCTTGTTATTAAAAATTAGAGATTTTACTTCCTCAAAAAATTTTTCATTTAGTTCACTATCATTAATCATAGCAACAGCATTTTGATCTGCAAGTGATTTAGCATTATAATATTGATGATTCTCTGCAACATTAGGCGAAGGCACTAATATCGAAGGAATACCAAGAAACAAAATTTCAGCAATTGATGTAGCTCCAGCACGGGCAACTGCCATTGTACAAGCTGAATAGGCTTCATTCATATCTTCTATAAAAGCAGATATCCAGACTTGATTGGACGCCAGGCTTTTATATTTTTCAAAATCGTTTCTACCGGTTTGCCATATTATTTGTATATCACTTTCACAAAGCTGCTCTAAATTAGAAGCTACGGCAGTGTTAAGTGATGAAGCTCCTAAACTTCCGCCTAAAATCAATAAGGTTTTTTTATCAGCTGCTAAACCGAATTTGGGAAGTACCGCAGATTTATTTTTTAATACTAGGTTTTCTCTTACTGGATTTCCGGTAAGGAATAATTTTTTTCCATTTTTTAAATATTGTTTCGAATTATCATAGCTCAAGTGAATTTCATCTGCGTAACGTTGCAATAACTTAGTAGTTATGCCAGGCAGACTATTCTGCTCGATCAAAATGATTTTAGCGCCCAAAATAGCAGAGCCCAAAATTGCTGGACCGGCAACATATCCACCGGTTCCAATTGCAACACTAGGCTGAAACTTCAGATTAATTATTAAAGACTGCAGAACCGAAATAAATAGCTTTAATGGAAATAATAAATTTTCCCAACTTAATTTTCTTGAAAATCCTTTGATCCAGATGGACTTAAAATTAAAACCTAATTTAGGAACCAACTTACCTTCTATCCTGGATTTAGTTCCGACAAAAAGAATTTCTGCTTCGGGCAAAATTGCTTTAATTTTTTCCGCAACAGCAATTGCTGGAAACAAATGTCCTCCTGTTCCGCCGCCAGCAAATAAAAATTTAAATTGGTTCTTCTGCATGGCTGTAATTAATTTTTTGAATAGGGATTACATACTTTGCATTTAATATGGCGATGTTCACGAGTACACCAACAGAAATACATGTAATAATTATTGATGTACCACCATAACTTATAAATGGCAAAGGAACACCAGTTGTCGGGAATATTCCGGTTGTAACTGCAATATTTATAAATGCATTTAGGAGAATAGAAAATGAAATTCCAAAAGCTAATAATTGACCAAAGGTATCTCTTGCTTTTTTTGCAACAATTATTCCAGCCACAAAGATTGAAAA
>JACAFC010000194.1 GCA_013388515.1 Ignavibacteriaceae bacterium
CGGAGTCGGTGTAAATCTATTGGATGTATTCTTTATTGACAGCCTTTATGGCTGGGCAGTGGGAGATAGCGGAATTGTAATCGCTACTTCTGATGGTGGGGGAAATTAGGAAAAATTATTAATGCTCAGCGACACTGTTGAGCTTAAGCAAATTCAATTTTTAGATAGAGATACTGGTTTCGTTGCTGGAAATATTATAATACTATTCCCCTATTTTCAAGCCCGGCAAACTTTATTATTACGCACTGTAGATGGAGGACACACTTGGGAAAGATTAGATTCTTCCTTCAGTAAATATTTTTCATTTGGAAATTTTCAATTCCTAAATCCCCAGACAGGCTGGATTAGTATAAACAATGGTGGGCAGGTAAATTGGGAGGACAGGAAAGGACTTCTTTTAAAAACAACCAATGGTGGATCAACATGGGCTACTTTAAAGGAAGACAGCCTTCCATTGTGTGGAGCTTTTTACTTTAATAATGAAGAACAAGGTTATTCTTTTTGGGCTTCCTTCTTCGATAATTTTGGTCCCTCTTATCTTTACTGTACTACGGATGAAGGAAAAAACTGGAACTATACAGGAATAATTGATAATGATTTGGTAAAAAAGGTAGAATGTCATTCTCCATCTGTCTTGTGGGCTATCGGATTTAAAACTTCACTAAGCATAAATGACGGAAAAGATTGGCGCAGTTGGGATTGGTTTACAGCAATTGACAGCCAGAAAAGAACTATACCTGCAGATTTTGATATAAATAATTCTAGAACACTCTTTCTAATTGGTAATGCAATGACATCTGCAAGTGATGTCGAAGGTAGACTATTAATAACAAGTGATGCGGGTGAAAATTGGTCGCTCAATTTGCAAATGTTTTACACTGCTTTTTTTGGCATAAGTGTCGTGGGGAACAAAGCATGGATTGTTGGCTCTAACGGTCTAATCCTACATAATGATGACGTTATTACAAATGTTGAAAAAGAACAAAATGAATCTGTAAAAGGTTTCTATCTAGAACAAAATTTTCCGAACCCATTCAATCCATCAACAACAATAAATTACCAAATTAAGCAAGACGGATTAGTTACTTTGAGTATATATGACATACTAGGGGCAGAAGTGAAGACCCTTGTAAACGAGGAAAAAACAACTGGAAGATATTCATATAACTTTGATGGCAGCGATTTGGCAACCGGAGTTTACATCTATCAATTGAAGGTTAATGATTTTGTTTCCTCAAAGAAGCTTGTTTTACTAAAGTAATAAGTTGATCCAATAAATTTTTACAAACCCAATTTCTTTCATTGCACAATTTGTTCTCCGAGGAATTGGGTTTGTTCTTAATCTTCATCTTACTCTTTCACTTACTCTTACTTCCACCCTTTTTCCAACTAAGAGGTGAGCGTTCGGTTAGCATATCAATAAACCAAGCTGCTAATAATCTTTTTAGCAGTTGCACATATATTTTCCACTGTAAACCCGTACTTCGCCATCAATATTTTTTCCGGACCGGAGGCGCCATACTTTTCAATACTAATGTTCGCACCAAACTGTCCCGTGTATTTTTGCCAGCCTTGAGCAACTCCGGCTTCAACAGAAACCCTTGCTAGAACAGATGCAGGCAAAACAGATTCTTTATACTCTGCTGATTGCTTTTCGAATAACTCCCAGCTTGGGAAGCTGACAACTCTAACTTTCAATCCATCTTTTTCTAATTCTTTAGCCGCTTTAAGTGAAAGATCGACCTCTGAACCGGATGCCATTAAAATTAATTCCGGTTTTTCACTGCTTTCATAAAGAACATAAGCGCCCTTCAGCAAACCTTCAGCCGAGGGATATTTTTTCTGATCTAAAGTTGGAACTCCCTGACGGGCTAAAATTAAAGCAACCGGACCTTCTTTATGTTCTAATGCTGCTTTCCACGCATAAGCAGTTTCATTAGCTTCTGCAGGGCGAATTACTATAAGTTTTGGTATACACCTTAAAGCCGCAAGATGTTCAATCGGTTGATGAGTTGGTCCATCTTCACCAACTCCAATACTGTCGTGTGTAAAAATGTAAATTGGTTTAATGCCGGAAATTGAAGCAAGCCGGATTGTTGGGCGCATATAATCTGAAAATACAAAAAATGTTCCGCCATATGGAATGACCCCGCCGTAAAGTGCCATGCCGTTCATTAAGCTGCCCATTGCATGCTCACGAACCCCGTAACGAATGTATCTTCCTCCATAATTTGAAGCGGAGTAATCTTCATAAATTTTTGTGCGGGTGTTGTTAGATGGAGTTAAATCAGCCGAACCGCCAATTAAGTTTGGGATTGCCGGTGCTATTGCATCAATCACTTTACCGGAAGCTGCACGGGTTGCTAATTTCTTACCGTCATCTTCAAACACAGGTAATTTAGATTTCCATTCGCCGCCTAATTTACCATTAATCCAATCAATAAGCTGTTTTGCTTTCTCAGGATATTTTTTCTTGTAATCCTCAAAAAGCTTTTGCCATTCTGCTTCTTGCTTCTCTCCTTTCACTTTAACTTGCTTAAAAAGTTCTTTGACTTCTTGAGGTACGAAAAATGTTTCTTCGTAATTCCAGCCGAGATTCTTTTTTGCCAGCTTAACTTCTTCTTCACCAAGCGGTGAACCATGCGCCTCCGATGTATCCTGTTTGTTCGGGCTGCCATAGCCAATGTGAGTATTGGTAATTATAAGTGTTGGTTTATCTAAACTTTTTTGTGCTGATTGAATCGCGCTTTCAATTTCATCAACATTATTTACATTATTAACATGTAATACATTCCAATTGTAAGCTTCAAATCTCTTCTGTACATCTTCTGAATATGACAATGAAGTTTTTCCGTCTATTGAAATTCCGTTGTTATCATAAAAGAAAATAATTTTATTAAGCTTAAGATGTCCGGCTAAAGAAGCAGCTTCGTGTGAAATTCCTTCCATCAAATCGCCGTCGCTGCAAATTCCATAAATGTAGTGATCAAGAATTTTGATGTCATTCTGATTAAAATTGGCAGATAAAAAAGCTTGAGCCATAGCCATTCCAACTGCATTGGCAATGCCTTGTCCCAACGGGCCTGTAGAAGTTTCGACTCCGGCAGTTAAACCAAACTCGGGATGACCTGGAGTTTTGCTTCCCCATTGGCGGAAGTTCTTTAATTCATCTAAAGATAAATCATAGCCGCTTAAGTGAAGAATGGAATAAAGCAGCATACTCCCATGTCCGGCAGATAAAATGAAACGATCACGATTTAGCCACTTAGGATTTATCGGGTTGTGTTTCATGTATTTTGAATAGAGAACAAAAACAATTGGCGCGCAAGCCATTGGCATTCCAGGGTGACCTGAGTTTGCTTTTTGAACTCCATCGGCTGATAAAAATCTTATTGTATTAATTGATAGTTCGTCAAGCTGTTTGGAATGAATGGGCATAGTAAAACTCCAGAATTATTTTTATTAAATAAAAGATCTGATAAACAAAAAATCTTACAAACTTACCTTAATATTAAAGTGCTAAAAAGAACCCCGGCAGTTACGCTGGGGAAAATTCAAATAAAAAATAATTGGGCTTAAGCCCATTAATAACCCTAATTGTGGCTAAAGCCAAGGGTATATTTTTTTGTTCCCGCCACATCATAAATGGCGGGGTTAACAAATAGTCAGAAACTTGGGAGACCATAAGTTCTTAATTAAAAACAGAATTAAAATAAGCAACAACTCCGGCATGAACAGTAAGTAAATCTGTTTTTGATTTAGAAACTTGATATGTTACATGTCCATTGCTGATAATTACAGAACCTTCTTTAAGATATTCGGCTTCGCTGCCAAAGAGATATCTTGCTTTCAGATCAAGAAAAAGTGAACCAAAGTCACTTCCCTCTTCTTCGGTATGCAATAAAATAAGAAATCCGCCGCCAGCACCATAGTTCCAGGCGAAATCATCAAAATTATTTGAGCTTGCAACTTCTTCGGAGCCGCGGCTTCTTATGGTGGTTTCTGTAAAGATATATGAACCGCCAAATAAGCCTTCAACAAATGGTCTTATCGGACCACTTCCAAAACCTAATTGAAATAAAACATGAAAGTTTACAAGATTATTTGATCTTTCCACATCTACAGTCACATCCGGGATTGTTGAGCTGAAAGGTTCGCGACGAGATTCTTGTCCATAATTTAGATAACCTATATTCAAACCAAACCCAAAAGGCCGATTTGCGGTTGGAGCCAAAAAAAGAAAATGACCGCTTAAACCAAAACCCATTCGGTCAAGTTCTTCCTTAAATTCTCCCATAGGAAAACCAAGAGTAAAATTTAGTCCTCCTGCTTGTGCAAAAGATTTGTTAAAACCCAATAAGACAACAATGGTAAATACGAGAACAAATCTAGTTTTCATAAGGTTAACTCTTCTATTATTTAATTTTTAATGCGCTAAAATACTATCGTAAACTGTAATCATCAAAAAATGGATTAAATATTTCCTTCCTTGTATTTTTTCCTAAAGTAAATTTTCTGAAGCTGCCTTTCAATAATCAATTCCGCTAATGCTTCGGGAATGGGGGTTCTATTTTTACTTCCAAACAATTCATTTAGCTTTTGTTCGTTAACATCAATTCTGTAAAGAGTGTTAACAAGTAAATTAAAATTGTTTTCAAGTAAATCTTTTAACTTCTCAGCAAGATAAGATCTTAGATCATTAATCGTTTCTGCATCTGAGGGAGATAAGGGCAGTTCCAATCCAAACCTATTGAACGCATTAGAGATATTTTCAGAGACTTCTTGAACCTCTATTTTCTGAAGGTTACTCATTTCAAATTCTAATTATTTATTTAACTTATACAAATTTAACGATGTTATAATCCTAAAGCATGCATAAGTAAAAAAAGGTGCAGCAAACACGTCAATCATATAATGAACGTGTTGAAGAATAATTGAAACTCCGACGATAATTGAACATGCAAGAAAATAGTATTTCATTCGTTTAGTTTTCACAACAAGAAAAAGCATGAAAAGCGTTGCTGTGTGACCTGAAAAGAATAAATCTTTGGTAAGTGACTCACCTGAACCGAACATTTCAACAAATGGATCTTTAAGAACAATCAGCTTTTCGGGTGCTTCAAATGGCATCAGGTACATTGCAATTATTCGTGAAATAATTAACAATGTATATGTCTGAAATGCAAGCAGCAGTCTTTCAGGATTTTTTGCAAGAACAACCACTCCGATAATCAGACTTAGATAAATTATCCCAAAAATCAACCAGGTTAAGTCGATAGGATTAAATAGCTGAAGAATAGGATCAGGCAACAAAGTTCCTTTTCTTGCTTCGGCAAAATCCAAAAACCTCCTATACGCAAACAAAGAAAGGAGCAACGAAACAACTGTTAGGGAAAACTTAATTCTAAAATTAGTTTGTTTAAACAGCGACAGCCAGATTGATTGATTGTTAATAATCGAAAAATTCACTGAAACCCTTTCATACTTATATTTTACTTAGATAATATGGCAGCATTCGTCTCCATGTAGGCCAATCATGAACAATATCTTCGCCCCAAATATCCAGCCAATGCTTAATTCCCTTCGAATTTAGAATATCTGATAATTTTTCCGATTCTTCCGGAGATTCATAGTCACCCCGGCCGGTTGAAATAATAATCTTCTTGTTTTTAAAATGCTTAAGGATTTTTTTATCTGTTAAGTTGGGTAAATAATCTACGGGTGAATTAAAGTAGCAGTTATCATCATAATATCCATCGGAGTATGCTTTTATATCGTACGAACCGCTCATTGCAATTACGCCGTCAAAAAGATCGGGTCTTCTAAAAAAGCTATTTGCTGCATGAAAAGCTCCAAGCGAAGCACCGGATAGAATTAGCGGAACTTTTCCTTTACAATGATTTATAATGAAAGGGACTACTTCTTCAATAACATATTTATTAAACTGCTGATGTCTTATTGCCTTATCAGCCGGATGCATATTTTCATTTAACCAGCTTTCACTGTTTATGCTATTAATAGAAAATACTTTTACCTCTCCTCTTCCTAAATTAGCACCAAGTGCATCAATCATTTGAAACCTTTCATATTCCAAATAATCAGATGCGGCGGTTGGAAACAATAATAGAGCATAGCCCGAATAGCCGTAAACCACAATCTCCATTTCTTTATTAAGATTTGGACTATACCACTTTTGGATTTCTCTCATTTGGTTACTACATTAAGATGGAACAATTTGTCACATAAAATCTATTCAATTTTTAAATTGGATAAAATAATTGGTTTCACCGGAATTAGCTCACACACTATTGGGACACTTGCTCATTTTATCCTTAATGAAATTAATAAAGGCATAATAATAACTAATAGTTTCAGGAACTTATATGAAATCTTTTTGGTTTAGCTGATAAATCAATGGAAAAAAAGAAAGAAATAATAATAATCGGCTCCGGTTTAGGCGGTTTAGCAACCGCACTAAGGCTCACTAAGGAAGGATATAAAGTTAAGATCCTCGAAAAACATTCTAAACCGGGCGGCAGGCTGAATCAACTTAAAATTGAAGGATTCACGTTTGATGTTGGTCCCTCATTTATGAGCATGAGCTTTGAACTAAATGAATTATTTGACAGCTATA
Organism: Ignavibacteriaceae bacterium; assembly: GCA_013388515.1. Classification (GTDB taxonomy): domain Bacteria; phylum Bacteroidota; class Ignavibacteria; order Ignavibacteriales; family Ignavibacteriaceae; genus XYD12-FULL-36-8. The sequence goes on from JACAFC010000194.1 coordinate 6,635, forward strand.
AGATTCCTAATCCAATCAAGCTTAAGGAATTGGATCCATTATATCAGGTTTTCTTTGAAAATCGAGAGAAACCATTTAAGGTTTGGAAAACTCTTTCCAATCTTGAAAAAGAGTTTAAAGAAATAGAACCAAATCTTGCTGCAAAAACAGAAAGATACCTAAAACGCGCAGGTGAGTTTTTTCATGACACTGAGGGCAAAGTAGTAAAAAGCAATTACAATAATTTAATTGACTACCTGCTGCAGTTAGCAAGTGTGCCTAAAAAGCATATTCCATATTTATTCAAAACAATGTGGAGTGAAGTTGAGAAAAATTTTGAATCTGAAGAAATACGTGTAATATTTTCGCTTGTTGCTTTCTTTCTTGGCTCAACACCTTTTGAAACTCCGGCAATTTACTCTTTACTAAACTACACTGAGATGAAGCACGACGGGTATTGGAAGGTTGAAGGCGGGATGTACAAAATTGTTGAAGAAATAGTGAAAATTTTATCGGCCGAAGGAGTTGAGTTTCATTATAACACTGAAATTGTTGGTGTAGATAATTCAAACGGAAAATTGTACTCTTTATTAGATCATAAAGGAAAAAAATGGACCGCAGACATTTTTATTTCTAACTCCGATGCTGCTTCATTCAGAGGGAAAGTTCTGAATAGGAAAAAATTCTCCGAAGAAAAGTTAGATAAAATGGATTGGACGCTCGCACCGTTTACAATTTATTTGGGAGTAAAAGGAAAGATTGACGGCTTAATGCACCATAATTACTTCCTTGGCAACAATTTTAGAGGATATGCCAACACGATTTTCACTTCGTCAATTAGTCCGCAGAAGCCGTATTATTATGTGAATGTTTCGTCAAAGTCATTTCCTGAATGTGCACCTGAAGGTTGCGAAAACATTTTCATTCTTTGCCCTGTTCCAGATAGAAGATTCAAAAATAATTGGGATGATAAGGAAGAACTTTCAAGAAATATTATTGATGATTTATCTAAGCGAATTAATTTTGATATTAATAAGAACACACTTGTAAAAGAGATATACAGTCCGGTTGAGTGGGAATCCATGTTCAATTTATATAAGGGTTCGGGGTTAGGATTAGCCCATGGTATTAACCAGGTTGGAGCTTTTAGACCTAAAAATAAAGATGAAGAATTCCCTAATCTATATTACGTTGGTGCATCAACAACGCCGGGGACAGGTTTGCCGATGGTAATTATCAGTTCAAAATTAGTAACAGAAAGAATTTTAAAAGATCATGGAAGAGTTATATCATAAAACAACATTCAAACTTAGCAAGGTAATTACACGAAGCTACAGCACATCATTCAGCTTAGGCATAAGCGTGTTTGCGCCTGCTTACAAAGATGCAATTTATGCTGTTTACGGTTACGTTAGGTTGGCTGATGAAATTGTTGATTCCTTCCATAAGCACAATAAGAGAGAACTTTTAGAAGAGTTTAGAAAGGAAACCTTCAAAGCAATTGAAAGCGGCATTTCAACCAATCCTGTAATTAATGCTTTTCAGCTAACCGTTAATAAATACAGAATTAATCATGAATACATTGATGCGTTTCTTAACAGCATGGAATGGGACCTGGATAACAGCTACTACGAAAGAAAACATTATGATAATTATATTTACGGATCTGCAGAGGTTGTTGGTTTAATGTGCTTGAAAGTTTTTTGCAATAATGACGACAAGCTGTTCACAGAACTTTTACAGCCGGCTAAAAGTCTTGGCTCGGCTTTTCAAAAAGTAAACTTCTTAAGAGATATTAAAAGCGATATTGACGAACGTGGAAGAATTTATTTGCCTGGAGTTGATCGCGCTGTAAAAATTAATAATGAGAACAAAAAAATTCTTGAGCAGGATATCGATAAAGAATTCAGAAATGCTTTTAGTGGAATTAGGAAACTCCCAAATGGTGTACAGCTAGGCGTTTATTCTGCTTATCTCTATTACTTAATTTTATTTAACAAAATAAAACGCCTTGATATAGATGATCTATTAAGAAAGCGTGTACGAATTTCCAACTGGACTAAGTTTGCCTTGCTAGTTAAGTCTCTTATTGAAGTAAAAATTTTGCGTATTACTTAAATGATAAAAACTTTTTTGATTTTTTCTGCTGTCTTATTTTTTTTCTTTACAAATAATACATCTGCACAACAAATAAATTCTAATACAAATATTGATACTTCAACTCTTGGTCAAATTCGTTTACTATTTTATCAGTCAGTTGAAGATGAAGATAAGCTTACTCAGCTTGAACAATATATTCAAAACCAATTTGTAAACAATTCTAAAAGTTACAGCCCAATAATACTTGCTTATCTTGGCGGCATCGAAGCCCTTAAAGGAAAACATGCGTTCAATCCCTTCACAAAATTAAACCATGTAGTTTCTGCTCTTGATATACTTGAGAGAGCTGTAGAAAAAGATCTCCACAACCTTGAGATTCGATTTATCAGATTTTCCATTCTTCATCACTTACCAGCAATACTGGGGTATGGAAAAGAACGTGAAGCGGATATTAAAGAAATTTGCTATCTACTTGCAAAAAAGGATTACGCAAGTTATGACCTGACTTTGCAGAAAAATGTGATAAGGTTTATGATTGAAAGTGAAAGATTAAGCGATTCACAGCTTCTTCAACTCAAAAAACTTGCTGTTTCATTGGCGAATAATGAGTGAATATCTCCTCATCAATTTATTTATTGTTATTGTTCCACTAATATTAATCTTTGAACAGAAACTAAAGTTCTATAAGAAGCTCCCAGCAGTCTTGGTATCTATTTCAGTTGTTAGCACAGCATACATTATCTGGGATTCATTGGCAGCAAAAGCAGGCGATTGGGCATTCAATCAAAAATTTCTAATCGGCAATTATTTCTTTGATCTTCCAATTGAAGAAATTCTATTTTTTATAACTGTTCCCTACAGCATTATATTTATTTATGAAACTGCAAAGTTTTATCTGAAGGAACAAGAAATCTTTTTCAGCAGATATATATATTTTGCAGTCATGTTTTTGCTGAGTGGCGGCATAATTCTTTTTGCACATCAAAATTATACTATGATTGTTTTAGTCTTTTGCTTCATGTTTTTTGTTTTAGCTGTGTTTATTTTTCCTCCAATTCTTAAATCCAAAATATTTTGGATTACAATTTTAATTTCTTACATACCGTTCTTAATTGTGAATTACATTTTAACATCACTGCCAATTGTTACTTACAACTCAAGCGCCATTTGGGGAAATAGATTTCTCACCATTCCTTTTGAAGATTTTTTCTATTCTTTTTCAATGACCTCACTTTGGCTGCTTGTCTATCTTATTGCCGATAGGAAACTTAAATGGCAAAGAAAAGAATAGCCATAATTGGAGCAGGTTTAGGAGGTTTATCTGCCGCTGTTAGATTGGCAAATGCTGGATTCGATGTTGACGTATTCGAGCAAAATAACGATGCAGGCGGTAAAGCTGGTTCTTTAATTTTTAATGGATTTAGATTCGATACCGGACCTTCGCTTTTAACAATGCCTAATGTTCTTAAAGAATTATTCAGCGAATGTGGTGAAAACTTACAGAACCATCTTCATCTTAAAAAATTGAACATTATCTGTAAATATTTTTACCATGATGGTTCTGTTATAAATGCTTTTTCTGAAATCAACGAGTTTGGGAAAGAGATCGAGAGATCAACACATGAGAAACAAAAAACCTTAAAGAATTATTTCAATTACTGCAAAACTATTTATGATCTAACTGCAGAATTGTTCCTGTATAAAAGTCCTCAACAAGCGTCAACTTACCTTAGCATGAGAGCAATAAGCACTCTGTTTCAAATTAAATCCATTGATCCCTTCAGAACAGTTCATCAGGCAAACTCATTGTTTTTCAGAGATAGTAAAATAATTCAGCTGTTCGATCGTTATGCAACGTACAATGGTTCAAATCCATATCTTGCACCGGCAACATTAAATATCATTCCTCATGTGGAATACAGTATGGGTTCGTACGTTACTCGGGGCGGAATATTTTCCATCAGCAAAGCTTTAAAGCAGCTTGCAGAAAACAAAGGCGTAAATTTTTATTTTAATGCTAAAGTAGAAAAGATTGAAGTAACAAGGAAGTCTACTAGAGGTATTGTGCTTGGTGGAAAATTTTATCCTTATAATGCAGTTCTCTCTAACATTGATGTGCTTACGACCTATAAAAATATAATTGATGTTGATTCAAAAAAGGTAATAGATAAACTCAGCAAGCATGATTTATCAACTTCGGCATTAGTATTTTATTGGGGGGTTAAAGGCAAAAATGAGCAGTTAGAGGTTCACAACATCCTCTTTTCTGAGGATTACAAAAAGGAATTTAATGATCTCTTTACGAACAAGGTCATCCACAATGACCCAACAATTTACATTTACATTTCATCAAAGTACGAACCATCTGACGCACCTAAAGATTGTGAGAACTGGTTTGTAATGATTAACACTCCGCCAAACATTAATCAAAACTGGGAGGATGAGGTAAAAAGATTTAGAAAAATCATTCTTGATAAAATTAAAAAAACAATTTCAGCTGATATTGAGGATAAAATAATCGCTGAAAAGATTTTAACCCCAATTGATCTTGAAATACGAACTGGCAGTTATAATGGCAGTATTTACGGAATTTCTTCTAACGATAAATTTGCTGCATTTCTCCGCCATCCCAATTTTTCGAAAGATATTTCAGGACTTTATTTTTGCGGCGGTAGTGTTCACCCTGGCGGCGGAATTCCCTTGGTTATTCTTTCTGGCAAAATTGCTTCCGATATGATTAAGAAAAAATATTCGTAATAAAATGATTAAAGCGGATCACAAAAAATGGGCAAGACGGGTTTATGATTTTTATGAGCCTTGGCTATTAAAGTCAAATTTTCAGAATTTCTATTTAATAAATGATTTTCCACAAATCCCGGCTAATGAAGGTTTGATAATTACTCCCAATCACTTCTCTTGGTGGGATGGATTTTTTATTGACTACACACTTCGTTTTTTTTCTAGCCGTAAGATTTACATTCTTATGTTGGAAGAACAATTAAAAAGATATTGGTTCTTTCAAAAAGTGGGTGCGTTCTCAATCAATCCACAAAATCCTAAAAGCATTAAGGAAACGCTTGACTATATCTCAGAGGTAGTTAGTGACCCCAATAATGTTTTGCTGTTTTACCCGCAAGGTGAAATTGATGATTATGCTAAACGTCCATTAAAAGTAAAAGATGGATTAAAAACAATTCTGAATATGAGTCCCGCAATAGTAAATATTTTGCCGGTTGCTTTTAAGATTAAACATGGAAACACTAAAAAGCCGGATATACTTGTACGTTTTGGAGATTTAATTTCATCATACAAAGCCAAAACCGATTTCAATTTTTTTATCGCCGGCTTTAATTCAAATATAGATTTATTAGATAAAGAGCTATCTAACAACTATAAAGATAATTTATTTACTCGATGATCATCTTTTTTTTAATCCTTATTCCTGTTCTCATTTCAGTAATTATAGTCATCTATAATTTTATAACAGCGCCAGTTATAAAAAACAGTAATATGAAAATCGATGACTCCGCTCTGATCTCCGTTTTAATTCCTGCTAGAAATGAAGAAAAAAATATTAACTCATGCTTAAACTTCATTTTAGCTCAAGACTACAAAAACATTGAAGTGCTTGTGCTGGATGATCAATCAACCGACCAGACAAAAGAAATAGTTAATTCTTTTTGCAAAAAACATAAAAATACTTTTTATCTAGAAGGCGAGTCGCTTCCTCCAAATTGGACAGGCAAGAATTGGGCATGCCATCAGCTTTCACTAAAAGCAAAAGGTAAATATCTTTTATTTGTCGATGCAGATGTTGAACTTGCGTTAAATGCGATTAGTTCTGCTGTTAAAATTATGTTAAGCACTAAAACTAAAATGCTTAGTGTTTTCCCAACCCAAAGAATAATATCATTTGGTGAACGGCTAATTGTTCCACTAATGAACTGGCTGCTGCTTTCTTTTCTTCCGCTTAGAAAAGTTTTTTCATCTAATAATAAATCTTTCATTGCGGCAAACGGACAATTTATGCTTTGGGATAAAGAAACGTATTTTTCAATTGGTGGTCACAAGCAAGTTGCAGATGCTGTTGTTGAGGATATGGAACTCGCAAAAAAAGCTAAACAACACAACAAAATAATAACTTTACTTGGCGGAAATATTATCTTTTGCCGCATGTACAACAGCTTCCTCGATGCTTTCAAAGGTTTTTCAAAAAATTTTTACCCAGGATTTAAATTGAATCCTTTGATCTTCATCGGACTTATTTTATTTCTATTTTTTTTATTTACAGTTTCCTCTGTATTTGCCTTCACAGATTCGAATTTTCTTATTGTTGTTATGCTCATTGTTATAAACAGAATTTTAATTTCTCAAATGAGCCATCAAAATCCATTTCTTAATGTATTTCTTCATCCCATTCAAATGATACTCATGCTTTTAATAGGAATAAATTCAGTTGCAAGTACTAAGTTAGGATATGCTAAGTGGAAAGGGAGAAGATTATAAAAATTAACAAACCACTGGTGTTTCTTATAATAATGTTTACTGTTGGGTTAGTTGGGCACAGCATTCCAAGCTTAAAACCTATAATGATTTATTTAACTCCTTTTACACTGCTGCTTACCGGCGGCATTACATTTTATTTTTCATATCAAAAAAGAAATGTTAAACTTATTGTATGGGGGTTAATTATTTACATCTTAACATTTTCTGTTGAAATAATTGGTGTTAAAACCGGTTACATTTTTGGCAATTACAATTACGGAGATGTTTTGGGGTTTAAGCTGTTCGATGTTCCATTGATCATCGGATTTAACTGGGTTGTAATCATGCTGGGAGCAACGGGAATTGCCAGCCGTATTCATAAAAGCACCGTTCAAATAGCTTTACTAACCGGAACTTTTGCTGTTTTGTTTGATTTGATGCTGGAACCTGTTGCAATAAATATTGGTTATTGGAAATGGCAGCAAGGATTCATACCGCTGCAAAATTATTACGCATGGTTTGGAATTGCCTTTTTCGCTTCTTTCTTGAGCAGAAAACTAAAATTGGACTTAGAAGATTCTTTGTTCATTTATTACTTCCTAATCCAGTTTACGTTCTTCATTTTACTTTCAATTTTTATGAGTTAGAAAATATGGGAATATTAATTTCTTCTATTGTTATTTTACTTTGGCTGGCGCATCTAATATACTCTCTTGAATACGTTGAGATTAACTTTGCTTCTCCATTATTCTACTTTCATATTTTACTGCAAGGATATCTTTATACGGGGTTATTCATCACGGGGCATGATGCAATGCATGGAAACATCCACAAGAATAAAAGCATTAACAAAGTTTTTGGAACACTGGCTTCATTTTTGTTTGCTGGAATGTCGTACAACAAACTGGTTAAGAATCATTTCAAGCATCATGCAAATCCAGGTACAAAGGAGGATCCAGATTTTTATGTTAAGTCTCAAAATTTCTTTTTATGGTGGGGATCTTTTCTTTACCGATACACAACCATTTCTCAACTAATCATTATGGCAGTTGCGTTTAACTTGTTAAAAATATTTTTTCCAGAATCATCAATTTGGAGTTTTTGGGTTGTACCTGCATTCTTAGGAACATTTCAATTATTCTATTTCGGGACCTATCTTCCCCACCGCAAGCCGCACAGCCACGATATGGAACCACACAAAGCAAGAACACAAAAGCAAAATCATTTTTGGGCAATGCTTTCATGTTATTTTTTTGGATATCATTATGAACACCACGCCTCTCCTAAAACCCCGTGGTGGAAGTTGCATGAACTAAAATGATTAGGATATAATTGAGCTTAATGATTCTAAAAGCTCTGTTCTAGTAAATGGTTTAAGTATAAACTTTGAAGCGCCAGCTTTATAAAATTCATTTATTTTGTTATTGTCTGTTTCTCCAGACATAATAAATATTGGACGCTTAAATGGGTCATTATTCTTAATTTCAGCACATAACCCTAAGCC
>JACAFC010000222.1 GCA_013388515.1 Ignavibacteriaceae bacterium
ACATTAAAGTATATTCATTAACTCTAGTTCCTCCGCCATTTGGTGCAATACCATGGTTAAGTTTATAATGGCTTCCTACTCCTATTTCAATTGCTCCATTTCCAATACTAGGACCCGCAACTGCAGTATGTGAACCAACGAGAATCAAATCGTTTCCATAACCAGGAACCGCTTCTGTTAGATTCGATGTATTATCAAACAGCCACCAGCCTTTTTGTGCAAGTGTAACTGTTGATGATAGCAATATAATTGCTATGACCAACTTTTGTAAATGAAAATGCATATATGTACTCCTTCCTATAGTATTATTGAAGATATAAATAATATTAAGATTTTTAGTAAGAATATTACCGATAGATATTAAAAAATATTGGTGTAAAGTTGAGTGAACAATCCCTCGTTTGAGGTATTTTCTAGTGTGCTGGATAAGGCAATGTTAAATGAATAATCGTGGATGCGACAAAATTTTTAAAGAATATTTTCTTTATACACTTTAGAAACCGCACCGGACTTGCTGTTAACATGTAGTTTACTGTAAATGTTCTTGAGATGAGTTGTAACAGTGTGAAAGCTAATAAAAAGTTTATCCGCAATTTGCTGCCTTGATAATCCGCTTGTCACTAGCTGAAGCAGTTCCTTTTCGCGCGGTGTTAATCCATAGTCAGTTTTTTTCGGTTTTAGCTGGCTGAATATCTCTAATACCTTGCGTGCAATAAGCATACTCATTGGTGCTCCGCCAGCCAAAGCTTCTTCTATACTAGTAATTATTTTTTCTGGTGATGAATCCTTTAAAAGATAACCTGATGCACCTGCACATAATGCATCAAATACTTTTTCATTGTCATCATAAACTGTTAGAATTATTATTTGTGTAGATGGAGAAATAGATTTTATCTTTTCTATACCTTGAATCCCACTCATCCCCGGAAGATTAATATCCAGCAGTATCAATTCAGGCTTTCCATTTTTCTCAAGTTCAATTAAAGCATCTTCACACGATTCAAAAGCCTGATCACACTGCATCCCTGCTGCTCTGTTGATAAGCCACTTCATACTTCTTCTAAAGTGTGCATTATCCTCAATCAGCCAAATATGATGTGAATTTTTTTCTGGATTTTTAATTTTAGTCATAACTAAATATTCAGATTGAGTGTGAATTTTCCCATACCGCAATCAGGGTATTTTAGGGATGTTCAGATTAAAAATTTTATTAATCTTAAATTTTTGATAATTAATAGGCACTAAGAGCTTTACCATTGTGCCGTTTTTTGAATCACTATTAATTATCAGACTTCCGTTCATCATTGCAGCTCGTCGTTTAATGCTGCGCAATCCATTATTTTCCTGAATGGATTTTACATCAAATCCTTTTCCTTTATCCGATACAACTAATTCTAGCTTATCATCAATCATTGACAGGTTAATAAAACAAGATTGGGATTCTGCATGCCGTACAACATTATTTAGAGCTTCTTTATAAATAAGATAAATATTTCTTCTATTCTCAAGATTAAAATCTTCCAGCCTAACATTAGGATCACTATGAAAAGTCCAATTAGTTCCGGCTAATAATTTGGCGGCGGTTTCCTTCATTTTATTAATCATGTCCTTACTAAAATCATTATTAGGATTAATAAACCAAATTATATCACGCATGGTTTCCACAGTTTCTTTGGCGGTTTTACTAATAAATGTAGTAAGTTCTTTTTGAGTATCATCAAGGGAGCAATTATTCATTAATAATTGGCTATCAACATTAATACTGCTTAAGTTGCTTCCAATTTCGTCATGAAGATCGTTTGCTATGCTTAGCCGGATATTCTGAATCTCCAGCTTCTGTTTTAATCGAAACCAATAAATAAAATATCCTGCAGCAAGCAGCAATAAAATTATAAGTACTTTAAACCACCAAGTCATCCACCATGCCGCACGTATGTGAATATCAACAATTGCTGCTGAACTCCATACTTCATCCATATTAGCCGCTTTGAAATAGAATTTATAATCACCTGGAGGTACATCTGTATAAAAAGCTGTGGAACGTGAACCCGAAGAAACCCAGTTTGGATCTACCCCCTCTAAAAAATAACTAAATTGATGTTTATAAGCTGGTGCAAGATCTAAAGCTGTAAATTCAAATGAAAAAAAGTTTTGGTCATAGTTCAAAAAAATTTCTTTAGTTGAAGGAAGCGACTGCGGCAGCTGAGCTTCTTTCCCGAAAATTTTAAATGATGTTAAAACTACAAATGGAGGTTGAGAATCAATTTGAATGGAAGAGGGATGAAAAGTTATTAATCCATTAATTGTCCCAAAGTACATTTTGCCTAAATTATCCTTTAAACTTGCATGCCAGTTAAATCGATTATCAACAATTCCATCAGAAACATCATAAGTACGAAATTTTTCCTTTTTAGTATCAAACCTTGCAAGCCCGTTTAGTGTACTTATCCAAAGGTATCCGTTATCATCTTCCAAAATGCCAAATACAACATCATTAGGTAAGCCCTGCTTAATTGAGTAATTAAAAAACTTTTGTGTACTCTTATCAAATTTATTTATACCCCCGCTGTGTGTGCCAACCCATATGAAACCATTTGAATCCTCAGTTATGCATGTTATTTTATTTGAACTGATACTATTTTCGGATTTTCTATCAGGTAAATACTGAATTAACTTGTTTTGTTTATTATTGTACCTAAGTAATCCATCTAACCAAGTTCCAATCCAAAGCTCTCCCGATTTATCTTCAAGAATAGCATTTGCAGAATACTTTTTAGGAAACAAATCAAAATTTTTTGAAGGATAATTTGCAAGACTTTGAGATTTTCTATCGAATAATTTCAAACCGGCATTAGTTCCAACTAGTAACTCCCCATCTTTAGTTTCTAATACTTGGTGTATCCAGTTAAGGTTTACATGGTCGGTATTTTCAGAAGTAAATACATATCTCCGGAAGGAATTAGTTTTTGTATTAAGACAATTAAGACCAAAGTTTCTTGTTCCAACCCAAATGTTTCCCACTTTATCTTCATATAATGCCGTTACATCATCTTCGGACAAACTATTTGGATCAAGCGGATTATGATGGTAATGTTTAACAGTGTTTGTAGTTAGATCAATTTTATCAAGCCCAGACCCTGCTAATCCAATCCAAAGAAATTTATTTTTTGAATTAACAATGCCGCTGATTACTCTTCCACCCAATCCACCAGCTCTAAATGGAAAATATTTGTAGTTAACAAATGGTTTTGTTGCAGATAGTTTGTTTAGTCCGTCCTCTGTACCAATCCATATATTCTTCTTCCTGTCTTCATAAATCCATTGTACACGATTTGAAGAAAGAGAGTTTGGATCGTCTTCTTCTCTGATTACGTTGTATACTTGATTATGCTCAGAAGAGTGATTCTCAATTACAAAAATGCCATGATATTCATAAGTTCCAATCCACAGCCGATTTTTGCTGTCTAAAAATGTTTGACGTATTGGTGAATTGAGGCCAGCTTGTATTTTAAGATTGAGATTAAGGTTATGATGGAATAAATTCTTATCAGGATAATAAATGTCAACACCATAATCGGAACTTACAAGGATACTATTATCTACATATTTTTGTATGAACCAAATATTATTATTTGAATATGGGATCTTACTCGAGTTTCGTACTATGTGCTTCACAACTTTCTTTTGTTCATCAAATAAAGAAAATCCACTTCCCCAAGTTCCTATCCATAAAGTATTATCTTTGTTTACTGCGATAGTTGTAATATTATCATTTAGGAGCCTAATTGGACTTCTTGTACTGGAATTATAGTTGTAGATTCTATTCGATACAAGATTGTATTTGAATAAACCGCCAGCCAATGTGCCAAACCATAAATTTTTATCATTGTCTTCCTGAATACATTGTATATAATTATCTTTTTCAAAACCCGTTTCAATTTTAAGAAATGATTCATGAAGCGGATCATACTTGCATAAACCGCCCCCCCAAGTGCCAACCCAAAAAGTACCATCAGAGCTTTCAAACAAACTTCGGATATAGTTTTCGGGTAAAGAATTATTTACGAGCGGATCATGTTTGTAAACAACAAATCTTTGCCCATCAAATCTGTTCAGCCCATCCATTGTAGCAAACCATATAAATCCATCTCGGGTTTGAAGAATAGTATTTATTAAATTATTCGATAGACCATTAGCAATTGTATAATGTTCAAAAGTGAAATGATGAGTTTGGGCTTGAAGATTATAATGTTTGGAAAGGAAAAACGATGTATTGATTATAATTACTAAAAGTGCTGAGCTTAATATTATTTCAAGTTGGCCTGTAATTCTTCTTATCATGTGAATTTATTCCATAATCCCGTACAAAAAATATCAGATATTTTAGTTTCATCAAAAACAATTATGAGTAATTAAGTAACAAAATTAAATACATACAATTTACTGCCTTAAATTTTTGAAATAGAAAAGATGAAAAAAAGACAGGCATTAAAACCTGTCTTAATTTCTCTTAAAAAGGTTATCTACTTTATTAACTGCATTTTTTTCACACTTTTGAAACCGCCGACCACTAATTCATAAAAATATGTGCCACTGGGTAAATTAAAGCCATTTGCTGGAAATTGAATGCTGTAACTTCCTGCGTTTTGAAATTGATTGACTAATTGTGCAACTTCATTTCCAAGAACATTGAATACTTTAAGTGTTACCATTCCATCAACCGACATTGAGTAATTAATTGATGTTACTGGATTGAATGGATTCGGATAGTTTTGCTGCAGATAAGTTGTTTTAGGAATTGTTGTAACTTCGCTCTCTACAATATTGGAATAAGAATAAGAACCACTAAAATCAATTTGTTTTAGTCTGTACTGGAAGACTCCCACACCAGGATTTTCGTCTAAAAATTCATACTTATGTTTTTCAGTTGAAGTTCCAAATCCTTTTACGAAACCAATCCCAGTAAAATCTTCATCATATTTTCTTCTTTGAATTTCAAAACCGGAGTTGTTTGTTTCAGTAACAGTCATCCATTTAAGATTAACACAATCATTTGATGCAGAGGCAATAAATGACACTAACTCAACCGGAACAACGGGTTGATTAGCAGAACCCTTTGTCGGCGGAGTTAGTTTAATAAATGTATCTGCTCCATCAGGCATTCTTGCATAAGAAGTATCCGAACCAAGTGCTGGAATAACAACTGAATCAATTAAAAATCCTGTCGCATCTTCTAACCAAACAGTCTCACCATTATTTGAAATTCCAAAGTCAGTTGTATCACCGGTATTATCGGTTGTAACAACATAAAAACTTTTCGCTTGCAGTATTGTACCGGCTGGTAAAATTTTTTTTGATTTAGAACCACTTAGTCCACCAATATCATAAATTTTGTATCCACTAATATCAATTTCAGAAGAAGATGGATTGTAAATCTCAATCCAATCTGGATCGGTAGATGTTCCTCTTGAATAAACCTCGTTCATTTTTGGCTGGGAAAAACCTACCGCCATCATAAAGCTGGTAAAAAGGAGAAGTGCATGTAAATTTTTTAATTTCATGTGTTGTCCTTAAAATTTATTAATAAATGGTTGGTTTTAATTCAGAATAAATAGTAATTCTTGTGTTATTAATTTGGTTTTTTGTATACGTACAATTTGTTTTCAGCATCACTCACAATGTAAATTCTATCTTTGGCAATAGTAATTCCTTCACCTTGATCAATTTTTACAGCCCATTCGCCTATTAAGTCCCAACTGTCAGATAATTTAAATACTTTTTTTGATTCATCACTAAGTAACCAATAAAAGTTAGTTTGTTCATCATAAAAAACATCGGAGAGATCTGAACTGTAATTAATCTCCTTACGACGTATTTCATTCGAACTATCAAATTCTAATAGCATACATGGCTGTTTCTCATTTAACAGTATTAGACGATGGTTAAGCGTATTTCTTGTTATACCTTCTAAACCATGTTCCATATCAGAAGCGACATTAACTGCAAATGACGAAACTTTCTGACCAGATGTTAAGTATGCAGTTACTAGTCCTTCAGATTCCTCAACAACGAATATGGTGTCACAAGTCTTTGACAAAGTTATACCCTCAAGATCAGTACTTTGGGTAGGAATAGTTCTCACGACATGTCCGCTTGAATCAACAACAAAAATCTCCGATGTATTGTCTGATACAACATGAAATAAATTATTAGATGAATTGTAAACAATTCCTGAAGGTTCTGAAATATTTAGAGAATAATTGGCTATTTCTTTAAGAGTTTCCATTTCATTTTCACCCTCCCCGCTCCATGTATCTTCCTTACTGCATTTAAGACCTGAGATGAGGATAATAAAACAAACGCCAATCAAATATTTGCTCATATTTTTATCTTTACCTTTGTTTGAAAAGTCATACGTAAAATTAAAAACTCTCCTGATATGACCAATAGAATAGTGAAGAATATTGGGTTATTTAATGTAGGTTTTAATAATTCTAACCGTCTAAACTTTAGATTCTATGATCAACGATTTAGTATTTTAGTTGTTGAATTTCTATTAAATGAGAATACCTTTCAGTTTGGAATGGATATTTGACAGAAGAATGCAAGATTTCTTATTTAATCATCATAAAACTGGGATAAAAAAAGAGTTTAACAAGGGTACAATTTTTGATAAAGTATTATCTTTAGTTGCTCGATTTAAGAGATAATTATTTTTTTACAGGAGAAATTAGTTTATAAAAAGAGCGATTTGAATAAAAGCTAATTTTCCTTCAGCTCTTAATTAGAACGTTAGATTATATAAATGTTAACACTGATATCTCGTAAGCCAATAATAATAACTGCAAGTTTTCTTTTATTTATCGTAATTATTCTCTTTGCACCGTTAAAATTTGAATACAAGCTTAAGGTTCAAGGAAAGCTTTTACCACAAAAAGAGTGGATCATCTCTAAAGGTGCTGATGGAAGACTTATAACACACCTAACAAATTACAAAACCGGCCTAAGTCAATCTTATGATGTTATGCTTTTCGATCGTGGTGATGCTATGAAATTTGAGTTCAACCCAAAAATTTACTCTGGGTCGGTCGTAAAAAAAGATGATTCAATCGCTTTTGTGTATTCGAATGAAATAGAAAGGCAAATTGAAAACCTTAAAGGTCAGCTTATTACAGCTAAAGCTTCGCTTTATCTTAATCAAACAGGAGAAAAAGATGCTGTAATATCAGAAGCACAAAACAGCTTGTCTTATGCAATAAAACAAGCTGAAGAACAAAAGAAAATTGTAAATCGTTTAAAGGCTCTGTACGACAGAGGGCTTACTTCGCAGGAAGAGTATGAAATAGCTAGCGGAACTCAAGCTCTGTATGAGATTAACATTCAAATCGCAAAAGCACGATTGCAATCGGTTGAGACTGGTACCAAACCTGAACAGATAGAATTTCTCCAATCTCAAATAATTTCTCTTGAAAAAGAGTTATCTGTATTAAAGAAAAGATTTGATAACTTCATAATCTTGTCTCCAATAGATGGAATTATTAATAGAATAACAAATAGTGACACATTATTGTCTGTTTCAGACACAAGTGAATTTGTATTTGTTTCACCAATAAGAATTAATGATCATAAATTTATTTCTAAGCATCAAAAAATTGATATTTATATTGATGGTAAAAAACAAAATTTGAATGCTGAGATTATTGAATTGAACTACCAATCACAAATTGTTCAAGGTATCCAAATTATTACAGCAACATCTTTCATTAAAGGAAAAACAGAGCTAATGATACCAGGTATGTTAGCAGAGGCACAAATATATACTGGGGACTTATCACCTTTAAATTTTTTGTTGAGAACATGGGAAAGAATGGTTAACTAAAATGCGTACCATGAGGCTCGAATACAAATATTTAATACCTAATGAGAAACTTAACGACTTAAGGCAAGCTCTTATTCCTTTTGTAAATATAGATGAATATGCACTAAATAGAGCTCAAAAAGAATATACTGTGCGGAGCATTTACTACGATACAAGAAAACTGGATGACTACAGGGATAAATTAGCCGGTATTAAGATCAGAAAAAAAATTCGTATTAGAGGCTATAATGAGTTGGAAAATGAGAGTCCAGTCTTTCTTGAGGTAAAAAGAAAGTACGAAAATCATATTTCAAAAAATCGATCTCCGGTACTATATAAAAATCTTAATCAAATCTTGGTTTCTCAAGATTTTGACAATCTGTTAATCAAGAAGAGAAATTTTCCAGACGAGCGAAATGATGCGATAAAGTTCTTCTACCTATTAAAGAAGAATAACTGCCTGCCAATAATATTAATTGTTTATGAACGAGAAGCGCTGTTTTCAAAATATGATTCAACACTACGTATAACTTTTGACAAAAATTTAAGGTCGTTTCCATTTCCAAAACTGTCGCAGCTTTATGAAGAAAAAGGATTGGTTAGCGTATTTCCAAGGCATTTTGTGCTCGAAATAAAATTCTACTCGGGATTTCCTAAATGGCTTCAGAATGTCATTAGTCATTTTGGGCTTGGCAGGCAAGCTGTATCAAAATACACTACTTGCATCGATAATCATGAAGTTTATAAAAAGTATGTTAATAGGAATAAAGTATTGGCTCCTTCTTTATTGAATGGAACAAGCAATATTTATAAGGATAAGTGGTTGAAAAATGCTGGATGATTTTCAGAATATATTAAATGTTTCAATGTCCCTTGGGGAAGTTTTTGAGAATCTATTTGTGTCATTTTTGTGTGGAGTAATAATTTCTTTCTTCTACAAAATTACTTACAGAGGGCCAGGAATTTCATACTCCTTCCAAAATTCATTAATAGTTTTGGCTATGATTACATCAGTTGTTATCATGGTAATTGGAAATAATTTGGCGCGAGCTTTCGGTTTGGTTGGAGCCATGTCTATTATAAGATTTAGAACCGCAATTAAAGAAACTCAGGATATAATATTTATATTTTTTGCTTTGGCTATCGGAATGGCATCTGGAGTGGGATTACATGCTTTAGCGCTTTTTAGTTCAGTTGCTATCGGTTTAATTATGCTTCTTTTCTCTAAGACTAATATTGCCAGTCAGTCTAAGCGTGATTTTCTTTTACAACTAAATTATTTATCAGATAATGGTTACGAAGAAGCACCGTTCCTTTCTGTTTTCAATAAATTCTGCAAGAGCAGCAAATTGATCAATACTAAAGCTCTAAAAGAGGAAGACGCGATAGAACTTTCTTACCATATTATTCTCAAAGATGCAAAGTTTACAATTGAATTTATTAAACAATTAAAAGCATCACACGGCGTTAGTAATGTGAATTTATTTTTTGACGAAGAGTATTTTTAATTTAAACAACAAGATTATCTAAGAATTATAATTTAGAATACTCAAGTATCACGTTAAAAAATTTTAAATTAGTAATTAACAGCAATATCAGCATCGTGAGTATTTTCGGTAAGCACATCAGTTACCATATTACTATCCACTATAACTGCGCTTAGTTTATTTCCAGTATATACTCCGGTGTCTATATAAGCAGAATTACTCTTCTCATCAAAGAAAACTTCTTTTTTTCTAGTGTGACCCACTATTTGAAGCTTTCCTACATTTAATAAAATACTGCGTGTCCAAAGAATTCCCTCTTTATCATCAATAAAACTTTTTATTACCTCACTCAAATTAAACCCAATGTTGGAAAAATTATGAGGAAGGAAATACTTCATTCGTTCAGCAATACCTGCATGTGAAATAAAACAATCACTCAAATTATAAAAAAGAGGTTGTTTGATAATAAGTTCTAAATGTTCATTTAGTTTATCAAAATGTTCACTATAACTTGTTAGCGTAGGCTCGTAACCATTATTCAACCATGGTCGTCCAATTCTATGTGTAGGGTGTTTAATGAAGTAGTACATCATGTAATCATGATTGCCAGGAGTAAATTTAATTCCATTTGTTTTAACGAATTCAACTACTTCAAAGCTAAAATTTCCTCGATCAACTAAGTCGCCGACAGAGTAAATTTCTATGGTTGGATATTTTTCACGAATAGTAAGATAAAGTTTTTGAAGAGTGTGAAGACATCCATGTATATCACCAATAACAGCAACCATTCCGATGCCTTGCCAAATTTTACTAATTAGTTATTAGAAAAGACTCTGAGTTTCCGAAATTCTAAATTAAAAATATTTGCTATAGCTTCATTTGTACAATTCTCGCGATAAGTGCAGACCCCCTTTGATAACCCAGTATCGGCTAAAAGGGCATTCGCAAGCCCATTTTCAGCAATATTTTGAATGTATCCAATCGCTGCGTTATTCAACCCATATGAAGCCGTTCGAGAAACAAGTGCAGGCATGTTTGGTACACAATAATGTATAACATCTTTATAAATAAAGATAGGATCAGATAGTGATGTAATCCTGCTTGTCTCAATGCAACCGCCTTGATCAATTGATACATCAACGATAACTGCACCATTTTTCATTTCCTTAACCATTGCCTCAGTAACAATATGAGGTGTTTTTTCCCCTTTTTTAAGCACAGCCCCAATTAATACGTCAGCAAATTTCACTCCTCGTGTAACTGTGTATGGATTAGCCATAACAGTAGTAAGCTTTCCAGGAAATAATTCATCGATTCTTCTTAATCTGTTAAGGTCTTTATCAATAACTATAACTTGGGCACCTCGTCCAAGTGCAGCACGCGCTGCCGTAGTGCCAACAACACCAGCACCAATAATTACAACAGCAGCTGGAGCAACGCCGGTAATCCCTCCCATTAAAATACCTCTGCCACCCTTAGCTGAACTCTCTAAATATCTTTCAGCAACTTGTATAGATAAGGGACCAGCAATTTCACTCATTGCATGTAAAACTGGCAACCCTTGAAAATCTTCTATAAGTTCATACCCAATGGCAGTAACATTCTTCTTGATAAGGTTTTCAACAATAGCTTTTTTAGCTACTGCCAGATGAAGAAATGTAAATAATATCTGTTCTTCTTGAAGGAGTTCAGCTTCCACCTCGGTTAGGGGCTGTACTTTGGCAATCAGCTCAGAACGCTTAAAAACCTCTTCAGCACTAAATACTACATTAGCACCAACTTTACTATAATCTTCGTCTGTGAATTGACTGCCTTCTCCAGCACCGCGTTCAAAGTACACGGTGTGTCCGGCGCGAACCAACGAATCCACACCGGCTGGTGCAAGGCCAACTCTTTTTTCTTCTTTAAGATTTTCTTTAGGAATTCCTATTCTCATTTCTTTTTCTCCTCTAAATTCAAAAGAAAATTAATCTCGTTTAATAAATTCACAAATAAAAATTAACCAAACAGCATTTTAACAATAAATACAGCTCCTAATGTGCCAGCAATATCAGCAGCTAAGCCGCCAGCAAGAGCATGTCTTATATTTTTGATATTTACGGCACCAAAATATACGGCTAAGACATAAAAAGTTGTTTCAGAACTTCCGTAAAAAGTAGATACCATTATACCAATTAAGGAATCTGTTCCATGAACAGCCATTGTTTCGGCCATTATACCTAATGAACCACTCCCAGAAAGCGGACGCATAAGTGCCATAGGCAATACTTCGGCTGGAATACCTAAAGGATCGGTAACATATTTTAAGAGTGGAATTAACCATCCCTCCATTGCCCCGCCTGCTCTAAATATTGCAATTGCAGCAAGCATACCAACTAAGTATGGAATAATTCGAACAGCTACGTTAAAACCTTCTTTAGCTCCTTCAATGAATTGCTCATATACTCTAACTTTTTTTATTGCACCATAACCAATAAAGGAAATAATTAAAAATGGAATTGCAATCGTAGCTACAACTTGTATGACGCTTTTGAATAAATTTGGTGAAACAAAACTAAAGATTGAAGACAAAAAATTTCCCAAACCAGTTGTAGTAATAAGGAGAACTAAAATGGCAATTGATATTAAAAATCCAAAAATCCCTCGGTTGTCTTTAAACCATTGAAGCGACCCGCCTTTTTTAATAGGAAATTTTTCAAGAATCTTAACGGTAGTTAAACCTGCAATGGTAGCGCATGACGCTCCGAATAAAGATGTTCCAATTATTATTGCAGGATCAGAACTACCAGCCGCTGCTCGAAGTGCAATAGCACTAGCCGGAATAAAGGTCATACCGGCTGTATTAATAGCAAGAAAAGTGCACATAGCATTTGTTGCTGTTCCTTTAGTGGGGTTTAGCTTATCCAGTTCCTCCATAGCCTTTAAACCGAACGGTGTTGCTGCATTACTTAAACCCAGCATGTTTGCAGAAATATTCATGATCATAGATCCGACTGCCGGATGATCGGAAGGAACGTCCGGAAACAATTTTTTGGTTACAGGTTTCAGCAGTTTAGCAAGAATACTAATCAAACCAGCTGCTTCAGCAACTTTCATCACACCAAGCCATAGAGCCATTATGCCTATTAGTCCAAGGGCGATCTCAACGGCTGTGCCAGCATAATTTAAAACTGAATTGGTAACCTGCTTCAATTTCAAGAACGAAACCTCCTCCAAAATCATTTCGCCTTTAGCAGTTGATGAATCAATCATTTGTTTAATGGAAATTTGTGCCGTTAGATCATCGTCTTTTCCTGAAATAGCAGCAATTTCGTTTAATACTTTAGGTGCGGATTTATCAATCTTGAAATATGTTACAATATTGTTAGTTTTTTTTGCAAAGGTCAGCTTTGAATTTATTATTAACTTCTCTGAAATATTTTGTTTAAAGTGCTTGCTTAAATCATTTGCCGATATTTCAATTTTACCCTCGTAGGTTTTATCTGCTTCGGTTGTGAATTTATCAGTGGAGTAAATGATAACCGGAAGCGGAATATTGTTTTGAAATTTGTTAGTGGATTTGTCGCTTATATCGGTAACTAATGCAGTTCCGATTCCGAGCACAATTAAAGCAAGCCAGACATAATTCAGCATACTTACTTTCTCTTAAAAATGATTCTTTGTGTTTTCTTTAACAATGATTTTCTGATTAAATGGGAATGAATGATTACCATTTCCATTAGCAGCAATGATTCTAACTATGTGTTCACCTTCTTCTAAATCAGCCAGATTTATTGACAATATATTTGTCAAAGCCTCAAACTTATAATTGTTAACTGAAATAGAATCTACATACACTTGAATGGATTTAGCATTTATTTGAACTGAATCAGAAATAGAAAACTCTAAATTAATTTCAGTTTTATCAAAAATATCTTCTGCAGTAAGAAATTTAATTTGAGGAATACCTGCAGCATAATACCTGGCGATACCTCTAAATATTCCCCAGGCCTGAATTTTGTTAAATTCATCAATTGCCAAACGACGTTCCTCATGAGGGTTGGTAAAAAATCCACATTCTACAAGAACTGAAGGAATTTTTGTTAATCGTAGTACCGAAAATCCTGCACCGGGATAAATCATGTAATCAGAGTACGTTCCATCAAATGAACCAAGCCCGCCAGAGTTACGCATAGCGTATGACAAATCTCTTTGAATGTATTTTGCAATATCTCTTTCACAAGGTTCGTATTCAAAATCTGTTTCTAAAGCATGATAGTAAGTTGAAGTATAATTAATTCCCTCATCACCGCCTTTTCCGGGTGCATTATGGTGAATACTTATAAATAATTCTGCCCCGCTGCTATCAGCCATGATTGATCGTGCCTTGAGGTCAACAGTCATATCTTCAGAGCGAGACATGATGACCTGAACACCAGCTTCATTTAAAAAATCCCGTAAAGCTAATGCAACATTCAAATTTGCATCGGCTTCTATTGTTAGACCTTTTGGACCCTGATTTCTTCTGTCTTCTCCTCCATGTCCAGGATCAAGGAATATTTTTTTACCGAATAAATATTTAGTGTAATTTGTTAATAATTCTTTTTTCTTTTGAGGGTTTTTAAATTCGATAGGAATTTCATAGTAGGTTATATCTGCAGAACAACCGATTAAGAATAAACCGGATAAAAGTAGTATCACCGGATATTTCAAATCAACCTCCGATTTCCTCCTGGGCATGGATTTCATCTGAATCCATGATTATCGCTTTAGACAAAGCTGATCTATCTTCAATTGTAGAATCACTTTTTTTGCAGTATTTCGATAGATAATCGGTTTGGAGATTTTGTATAGTTTTCTCTTCTTCAACTTTTCTTACTAATCCATTTATGGTAATGGAGAACATCCGATAACTTGGTATGAAATCTAGGCTTCTAATTTTCTTAGCTTTCTCTTCCTTAATTATAGTGAAGCTTGCACTGGAGTTATACTTTATCAATTCATAAAATTCTGTTTCATCATTAAAAAAGATATAAACATTCTTGTCTCTATAAAGAAAGGTTGTCGGCAGCTGAAATGTTTTTTCATCATCCAAATGAAGGGCTAAAACCCCTACTGATGTTTTGCGTAATTCATCTTCAATCAGTTGAAGATCTCTGATTTGATTTGTAATACGTTTCATGAGTTCTTCCCAAAAAAAATTCATAATAAATATAGGAATAATTTATTATGAAATTAACACTCTCTGAAAAATTATGTGACAATGCAGCTATTATTAATAGAGAAAATACAAAATTTACAATGCTTTAAGTTTTTAACATGTTTTCCATTTTTCATGTCGTAAGCAGCTGTTTCTATCTCTTTCTCAATTTCTTCCAGCATTTTTTGTTTAACAATCATATTGTGAATTTGATTTGGATGCTTAATAAAAATAAGCCGCAGCTCTATCTCAGCCTTCATTCCATAAAGTTTACTTGCTAAATATGCATAAAACTTCAACTGGGAAAAATAATGTTCCGCTCTTTCTGCTGTTTCCTGATGAGTCACGAGGTCAGTTTTATAATCAATAATGATGATTTGGTTTCCATTTAAGATAATCTTATCAATTATTCCATACAGGTAATAATCACGATGGTGATAGTACAGCTCAGCTTCGTTTTTATAATTCTCAAAACTTTTATTCCATTTATAATTGTCAGAATCAAAGTAATTTTTCAAGTCATGCACTATGCTTGTTTTCAGTTCCGATATGAAATTTGAATCAATTTCTACTAGGTTTGATCTGTCGGCAAAATATTCCTCAACTTTCGCAATCAAATTTGAATTTGTTACTTCTTCAGAAAGCAACTGATGTATGACTTTACCCTTGAGTTGAGAGCTATTTACATTTCTTTCA
The DNA here is from genome assembly GCA_013388515.1 of Ignavibacteriaceae bacterium. Classification (GTDB taxonomy): domain Bacteria; phylum Bacteroidota; class Ignavibacteria; order Ignavibacteriales; family Ignavibacteriaceae; genus XYD12-FULL-36-8. The sequence goes on from JACAFC010000222.1 coordinate 15,221, forward strand.
AACTTCTCTTCATCATTAACACTTTTCAGTGCAAAATCTTCCTTTACATTAAGATCGAAATGATTATTATCTATTACTCTTTTTTTCTTAAGCGAGTAATTAATTTCTTGCATTAAATTGGAGTATCCCAGCTCATAAACCAGCGAATATTTCAATGGACATTGTTCATAAATACTGAACTTAGTTGCAGAAAGTATTTCCCCTTTGGTTAGATCATTTATGCCTGATATTAAATCATTTTTAATATTTATCAATTTATTCGAACTAATTTGTGCGTCTTGTTCTTCGAGCTTACTAATTATGGGGATGTTTACTTCCAAATCTTTTTCAATGTTGGTAAAATTATTATTTACTAAAGTAAGATGTTTTAATTTATCTTTAATAATCAATCTCTCATTTTCAAGATTTGTTGATAGTCCATTTTTAAGCATACCGATAAAAGTATGTTCCCCGCCACTTAGTGCTTGCTCTTTACTTGCTGATAGAAATAAACCATCTTTTGCTCTTGTTATTGCAACATAGAAAAGTCGTTTCATCTCGGCCAAACTTTTTTTCTCATTTATAAAATTGCTAAGACCAACTATAGGAGCTGAAAATGGTTTTCCGAAATAATCATCATTTAATGGTACAGGTGTTAAAATTCCGAAGGACTTATCTATTACTATGGATTTAGATTTAGCTCGACTTCTTTTTATTGATTCCCCGCATTTAAATAAAAATACGTAAGGAAATTCTAGACCTTTGGATTGATGAATTGTCATTATCTTCACAGAATTTAGTTCATCCGAGATTACTGCTTGAGATTCATCCTCAACTGTTTCAATAGCGTCCTTCAAATAATTGACATAGTCATATAAAGTTCGAAAATCTTCTTCGCAAAATTTTAATGTAATATTTATCAACTTGTCAAAATTGGCCTGCTCCTGTTGAGCATTAGTTTTTTGATTCAATACAGCCAAATAGCCAGTTTCATTTACTATCTTCCTAAGCATTTGGGGGATTTCTATTTGATTAATCAGTGCTATATTCTCATTCAGCTGTTCAACAACTGGTATTAAATTTTTGTGCACCACAGAGAACATTTGAAGTTTTTGCCAAAATATTGAACCCGGCATTAATGAAATTTCAAATATTATTTTATCTGATATTGTAAAGAAAGGTGATCGCAAAATTCCAATTAGTGCTGTGTCATTTTTTTGATCTAACAGGAATGAAAAATAATTGAATATATCATAAACTGATTGGCGCTGGTAAAATCCTTTTCCCCCGACAATAGTAAATGGAATACTTTTTTTACTAAAGACTTTTTCAAGATCGAGGAACGATTTTCTTTTTCGGCATAAAATTGCAATATCTCCCCACAATATTTTTTTTCCGGATGTACCATCCTGAATCAACTTAATAATCCGATTAGCAATTAAATTAGCTTCTGCTTCATTTTCATGTATCTCTTCTGTTGCTTCCGATAAAAGAATTTCAATAATTCCCTCAAAACCATCATTCCTTGCACAAATAATATCCTCATGGTGTACTTCATTATAAATGCTGTTCGGCATATTAAAGAGATTGCGAAAAAGTGTATTAATAAAAACACATAGTTGAGGAGCCATTCTAAAGCTGTCAGGAAGTGTCAATTGACTTTCGCTGCCAGAAACCGAACCAATTTTATTTTTGGTTTTTTCAAAGATCTCAAGTTCAGCATCACGGAACATGTAGATGCTTTGTTTTTCATCACCAACGACAAATAAGTTGCCCGTTTTTAAGTCGTTAAGTATTGGTAAGAAGATATTGTATTGAAGCTCATTAGTATCTTGATACTCATCAATCATAATATATTTGTACTTAGCAGATAGATCTTTTTTAACATCATCATTTTGCAATAAGCTATGTGTTAGCAGCAAGATGTCCTCATAATCAAGATATCCTGCCTCCTTCTTTTTTGAGGAGTATATTTCTAAAGCCCGTCTGAAATAATCATTGAATGTTAATCCAAATTTGGCTAATTCAATTTCTATTGAATTATGATTAGGTAATATTTCAAAATTGCTTACCATATTTAAATATGCTTCAGCAATAGAACATTCTTTGTTTAAGTGAGAGCCGATGCTGCTGCTCAAATAACCTTTTTTGGCTATGGTTCCGGACTTAACTAAGATTTTTTCTTTAAGTTCGCAAAGCAAGTTTAATATTTTTTCAGTGTTTGTTTCAGAACGGAGTTTTGAAATTAAGGAATTAATTAAAGCAGCAGTAGGATTCTTTTTATCATTCTCCATTACAGTCGAGTTTATCTTTGTTGCTGCTTTAACAAACTCGTCAAAATCAATTCTTAAAATTTCTTCAGTAACTGCTAAAAATGTTTTAAAGAAGTAATTTGCAATTTCATTTGGAGATAAATTGTAAACTCGTTTTGACAGTTCTATTAAATTTCTTCGATGCTTTAAAGCTTTTGATAATTCTTGTTTCAATATTTGCGGTGAAGAGAATAACCGTATCAAATATTTCAAATTTTCATATTCTTGTGCGTTCTCTACTGATTTTTTAAATAACTCTTCAATAGAAAGCTCGATCAACTCCTCTGAAAAGACCTCATCAATTGGAGTAAAATTGGCATCAATTTCAGCTTCAACAGGATGTTCACGTAATATATCAGTGCAAAATGAATGGATAGTTGAAATATTAGCTGAAACAAGCTGGTGTCTTAATTTTTCCAAAAGTTCAGTATCAGATTGATCTGAAGCATAATGAATTTGTATTTCAATTTCCTTTGCAATCTTCTGATACAGTTCTCCCGCTGCTTTATCTGTAAAAGTTATTGCTGCAATATTCCTTAAAGACAACCCTTCAGTGATTGCTATTTCAAGATATCGTTTGGAAAGGACAAAAGTTTTCCCTGAACCAGCATTCGCGGTTAGCGAGATGTGTTTTTTATGATCAAGTGCTTTACTTTGGTGTGGTGTAAGCAGGTTCATCAAATCAGTTATTCTTTATTTAGAACAGGAAATTTGACTCTGAAAGTAGTAGATATCTGGTTAGATTCAACTAATTCAATGTCTCCACCGATAACTCCTAAAAATCTTTTAGCTAATTTAAGACCAAGCCCCATGCCGGCAGCCTTGGTAGTGAAATTCTGATCGAATATTTTATCTTGATTTTCAGGTTGAATTCCATGACCATTATCCTTCACTAAGAGATTACAAAAATCCGATTCACAATAAATAAACAATTTAATTTCATTAGCACCAGCCTGAATTGAATTTCTGATCAAATTAATTAATAAGCGTCTCACTTGTGCATTATCTGCCATGATTGTAAAATTTTTCACACTGGTTTCTATCTTTATTGTAACTTGTTCATCAGTAAAAAGATTCACAACGTCTCTAACTATACTCGGGAGATCAACTTGTTCATTTTTATAGCTAGGCATTTTGGCAAACCGTGAAAATTCTGAAGCTATAGAACTTAGACTTTCAATTTGGTTTAAAATTGTAGCAGATAATTTTTCGAATATCTGTTCAAAATTTTTATTCTTCTCATTGTACAAAGCTACTAACTGCTGCATCGATAATTTCATTGGAGTTAGAGGATTCTTGATTTCGTGAGCAACCTGTTTAGCCATTTCTTTCCATGCTGCTTCCCGTTCAAGTTCAGCCAATTCGGTTTGATTTCTTTTAAGCTCATCAGTCATTAGATTGAACCCATTGAATAAATCTCTCAATTCACCTTTTTGTTGATTTGGAAGCGAAATACTCAAATCCCCTTGCGCAACAGATAAAGTTGCTTTTGTAAGCCTGCGAATAGGTGAAGAAATTTTATCAGCTAAGATTGTGCTTATCAAAATAATAATTAAAGCCGCCAACAAATAAATTCCAAAAAGCAATACATCAAAATCGCTTGGAGACAAAGTCAAATTCACTTTATTGAATAAATCATCAACCGATAGAATATAATTTCTGCCATTGATTATTACTTTTTTATAGTATGAATTAAATGCAAATCTTTCAATAGCTTCCTTAATCCTATATTCAAGAAAACTAAGATAATTTAGGTTATAATATATCACAGGATTGATTCTAGTCTGAAAAATACCAGCATTAAAATACTGCACATTGGAATTAAAGATTCTATTTCCATTTTCAAAAACAGAGAAAGAAATCCGGAGTTTATTTCCAGCATCTTCAAAAATTTGATTTAAATCTTTTTCATTTTGAGTGTTCAGATTTGTTCGAATATAATTTTCAACGTAATTCGTTCTTTCTCTCAATTCATTCTGAATGGCTTCATCAGTTCTTTTTTCCACAAGCTGGCGATTATATAAACCAAAAACTACAACTGGAATCAAGGAAATTAAAAGGAAAGCGATTGTTAACTGGAATTTAAATGTGTAGTTGAAGTTTTTAATATCTGCAAGGAAAAGAACGATTAGTAAAGTTACAATGAAGATACTTTGTATAATAAATAGCTTGAAAAAATTAAAAAGACTCCATGATATTTTCTGCTCTAAAAATGAAACTGCGGTAATACTCACCTTATTATCATTGTTATGTTTTAAAGCGTATGTAATATACTTTTCCTCGTTCAAATCCAGCACAAACCATGCATCATCACTTGAAGAAAAGTTATGGGAGGTAATAGGTAATACTTGCTCCCTTGATGGGTAAATATCACCATAAACATTAACAAGTTTTGAATCATTAAATTGAAATATTTTTAGCTGTGAAAAATCAACAACTGAATTGTAGAGACTAACTCTGGATTGCAAGTATTCGGGAACTTTTGAAACTACGAGTAAATTAGGATCCCAGAAGACCGATGCTGAAATATAACCTTGAATTTTGTTATTGATAAAAATTGGCGCTACACCAGTAATAATTATTTCACTTGATTGTGTTGAATCT
>JACAFC010000082.1 GCA_013388515.1 Ignavibacteriaceae bacterium
AAATTGATTATATTGGCTTCGAAATTCCGAGCAAATTTGTGATTGGATATGGTTTAGATTATGCACAAAAATTTAGGAATTTAAGATCAATTTACATGTTACGTTAACGAATTAATTCAAATTCTTAGGAAATTGTTGTAAAAATGGCTGAAAATAAAAGCAATAAAAATTCACCTCTAAAACCAGGTGGTTCAAACAAAAGTGATGATAATTTTGACTGGTCTAAGGTGATAAAGATGGTTTTTGGATGGGGTGCTGTAATCGTGGCAGCAGTGATAGTTATGCAGCTTTTTAAAACTACAAACGCAAATTATACTGAAATACAATTTTTGCCTTACGAAAAACTTCTTAATGAAGATAAAATTCTAAGTGCAACAATCACAAAAGCTGATATAGATGATTATTACTTTAAGGGAATTCTTCGTTCTGAAGAAAAAGTTATAATCAATAAGAATGAAGTGACCGTTAAAGAAATATCCGTGTATATACCCGAGGCAGTAATAAAAGATCAAGTTGCAATTTGGAAGGCAAAAGGAATTGATTATACTTTTGAAAAAGAGTCAAACGAGTGGGTTAATATCATTCTTGGATTTGTTCCTTGGGTTATAATTATTGCTGTTTGGCTTTTAATTATGAGAAGGATGCAAGGTTCTGCTGGAGGTACTCGGGGAATTTTCTCATTCGGAAAAAGCAAAGCAAAATTAATTACTCAATCAGGTTTACGAGTAACTTTTAAAGATGTTGCTGGAGCTGATGAAGCTAAACTTGAATTGCAGGAAATTATTGAGTTCTTAAAAGAACCAACAAAATTTCAAAAACTTGGAGGTAAAATTCCTAGAGGTGTTTTATTGCTAGGACCTCCGGGAACTGGAAAAACACTTTTAGCTCGGGCTGTTGCCGGTGAAGCCGGAGTTCCATTTTTCTCCATAAGCGGTGCTGACTTTGTGGAAATGTTTGTTGGTGTTGGTGCTAGCCGTGTTCGCGATCTTTTTGATCAAGGAAAGAAAAGTGCTCCTTGCATAATTTTTATTGATGAAATTGATGCTGTTGGACGCCATCGCGGTGCGGGTTTAGGCGGCGGTCATGATGAACGTGAGCAAACTCTAAACCAATTACTAGTTGAAATGGATGGCTTTGAGCAGAATAGCGGTGTCATTATTATTGCAGCAACAAATCGGCCTGACGTACTTGACCCAGCTCTTTTACGGCCCGGAAGATTTGATAGACAGGTTGTAGTAGATAGACCTGACGTTAAGGGACGTGAAGGAATTTTAAAAGTTCATACCCGAAATATCCCTCTTGATTCAGCTGTAAAGTTAGAAGTTTTAGCCAAAGGAACTCCCGGACTTGCAGGGGCTGAATTAGCCAATCTAGTCAATGAAGCAGCACTTTTAGCTGCCAGAAAAAATAAGAAGAAAGTTGAAATGGTTGATTTTGAAGAAGCCAAAGATAAAGTAATGATGGGCATGGAGCGCAAAAGTTTGATTATAACCGAGGAAGAAAAGAAGATTACCGCATATCATGAAATAGGTCATGTACTTGTTGCAAGAATGCTTCCGGAAGCTGATCCAGTTCATAAGGTAACAATAATTCCAAGAGGACGTGCATTAGGTGTTACAAGCTATCTACCGATAGATGAAAAACACACCTACTCTAAAAGCTATCTAGAATCTATTATCACTTATGCGCTTGGAGGCAGAGCTGCAGAGAAATTGGTTTTTAATCATTACACTACTGGTGCAGGCAATGATATTGAGAAAGCTACGGGAATTGCGAGAAAAATGGTTTGTGAATGGGGAATGAGTGAGAGATTAGGACCATTAAGCTACGGCGCCAAAGAAGAAGAAATATTCCTTGGCAGAGAGATTCAGAAACACAGAGATTATAGTGAAAGAACAGCAATTGAAATTGATGATGAGATACGATCAATTGTAAATGCTGCAATGAATAGATCTGAACAAATATTGAAAGATAACATCGACTTACTCCATAAATTATCGCTCGAGTTATTGGAAAGAGAAATATTAGACAGCGAAGAAATTGATGCGATAATTCACGGGCAAGAACTACCACCTGTTAAACGAAATGGTGATAATGGAGGTGGTTCTGAAAATGAAGTTCCGGACCATGTAAAGAAATTACTTGAACAGAGGAAACCTAAAGAATCCATCTCAAAAGATGACGAGAGTTGACAACGGAACTATAAAATACCGGGATGAGATTCTTAGAAAACTTATTCATCTCAGTTCACTATCTATACCGATAGTTTATTATTTCATACCTCGAAATACAGCACTAATTATATTAGGATTACTAACTGCATTTGCTTTATTCTTGGATATTGGCCGATATTATTCCAAGGTGATTGGAAAAGTTTTTTACAAAATATTTGGGTTCCTCCTAAGAAAACATGAGGTGGATGATAAAAAACGCACACTTAATGGTGCCACTTATGTTTTACTTTCTGCGTTCATTTGTGTTTTTATCTTTCCAAAGATTATAGTAATAACTGCATTTGCTGTTTTAATTGTAAGCGATACAATGGCAGCTTTAATTGGCCGCCGATTTGGAAAACGTAGGTTCTTGTTTAAGTCGCTTGAAGGAACTACTGCTTTTTTCATCAGTGCGGTAATAGTTGTTCTGCTCTCACCAAAAATTGAATACATCTATCCCGAATACATCATAGGAATTATAGCGGTTGCTTTTGGTGCTATTATTGAAAATGTATCATTTGGACTAACAGATGATAATTTGGTTATTCCGATTTCTATTGGCGCAGCAATGTGGTTAATGTACTTACTATTTCTCCCCGATGTAAACTTAATTCTTCAGAATGTACCGAAATAATTGCTGAAGTTATATTTCAAAAAGTAATCCCAATTTCAAAAAAAGTGAATTGAAGTTGAAGATACCACTTTTATAATTTGCCTTATTATAGGTTTTAGTAACTTCAGAAATAAAGTTAATAGTTGAATTAGCTGAAAACTTGATACCTGCTGTTATTTCTGTGGTAACATTATCTTCAACACTTCCTGGTAAATAAACAACCCCGCTGAAAGAAGGATGAACATTTCCCGAATGCTTAAGATTATAGACATTGTAAAATACTCCAACCCCCAAATAGGGTTCAATAGCCCAATCAATTAGAGGATAATTTATATTGATTCCAAAACTAGATAAGCTCATTGTATATCCAGCAGAGAAATTATTGGCTTCACTTAATTCTGACAAATAAAATCTTACTCGTGCCTGGAAAATAAAAGGTATATTTTCAAGCTCGCATTCCAAATTTAAAGATGGACCAAATTCATAGTTTAGATATTTATTTTCAATTAAAAAGTCAGTTGAAAATCCAATTCGAAAGGTTTGTGCAAAAGATGCTGTGCAAGAAAATATTATAATCAATATTAAACGATTCATTTAATTATCCCCAAGAAAATTATTCAATAGCTTTTAATAATTGAACAGGTAAATTATATGAAGTTAAATCACTTTTAATTTTATCAATATAAATTTTTGCTCTGTCTTTTCTATTAAATTGCAGTTCGTAAACAGCACGGCGTGCCAGCATTGAACCGATTTTATCTTCAATAAAATTAATATAATAATCTTTTCGTTCCGGTAATCGAACCTTAAACACCGGGTTTCTTGCTCCAACATAATTTTTAGTTTTAACCACTCTAAAAAGGAACAAATCTGGCACAAGAGAATACTCTGCCGGCAATACAAATTCACCCCGCTGCATTTCTTGGTCAACCAGTTCTGGAGCTAGATAAACATTATATTCCTCAAAATTGGATGTGACAAGTTTAGTCATAATTTGCCTGTAGAGACTTTCAAGTAATTGAGCATTAAAAATCTCCTCTCTCTCAAAAGGTTTTAGCGCATCCTGGAACATGTTTACCTCATTCTGTAAACCAGCAAGCAACTTTGGGTAATTAGTTTTAAGCTGATTAAAGTACCACGAACGTCGTAGTAATTCTTTATCAATAACAATAACGTCTTTCCTAAACTCCTCCACATTTTGAAAATAATAGGAGGCGGAGATAAAAAAATCCCATTGGTAGCTAAGCACGATAGATTTTTTATCCATGCTGCTTAAAAGTGATTTTGTATAGTCTTCAAAAGTATATGAATTGGATTGATTAACTTTTTTATAATTGAAGGAAGCATAGATTAGTACAAGCATCAAACAAACCATGAACACCACCAGATCTTTATGCTTTTTTAGTTTGAACATAGAGTGCAGTTTAACTAATCCAAATGCTGCAAAAAAAGAAAGTGATATGTTAGCAAGTAAGAAATAGGAATCGATATCAACTATATCATAATTAATTGAATATAAAACAGTTGAAGCGAAAATTATGAGAAGGAAAACGAAAATTCTTTTAACATAAAAGTAGGAAAAGACTACACCAACTAATATGGGTACTAATGCAATTGTGAATTCATTTGAGAGCGAAGTAAAGTAATAGATTAACTGCTTTTTAGCAGATTCCATAGATGAAAATAACCAAACTTGATATTGCTTTCCGGAAATATGTCTTAAGATTCTCTCTAAATCTATGGGGTTACCCCAATTTAGAGATGGCTGATGAGAAGCGCGAACCGGTAAATATAAATAAATGATAATTAGTAAAGGCACAAACACTCCTATCATTAACAACATTTTGTTGATGCTAGCTTTATTGAATCCCATTTTTAAAAAGAATAGATAGGCGATTGCCGGTAGGATCAATAATGTTGTCATATGATTGCTGAAACCTAGAGCAAGTACAAATGCCAGAATGAACCAATAATCCTTGTAAATTTTATTATGTGCTTCAGTTTGAAGATAAGCTTTGATTAGTGTAAAAATTATTATTGAAAGTAAAAGCAAGTGAAGCGAATAAACCTCAACCGAGGTGCTTTGGAACCAAAAAGTTTTACTGAATGCAAGAATAAATCCGCTAAACACAGAAGCAAAAAGTATTATGTCATCACTGAAGCTGGTGTGACTATGTATTTTGCTGATGTCTTCATCTTTTCTCTTACGACTTTTCTTGGCAATCCTAATTGTCGATTCTTTCTTTGGTTTAATGAAATTCGTTCTGTTATTAAGTAAAGCTTTTACTGATTGGATAAAAAAAACTACAGCAGCTGCACAGTAAATTGATGCGAGCAGATTCATTTGATAGATCTTTGTAATGGGTAAGGGTATAAGTGAAAAGAGATACCCAAGTACCGTAAATAACGGATAACCAGTGGGGTGAGCAATACCCAGTGTAATTTGAACAGCGGCTAACTCCCCTGAATCAATTTGAATTACAGATGGAGCTAGGGTGAATTGATATATGATAAATACTATGATACCGGCTAGAAATGGATAATATTTATTTAAGTAGCTCAATTGTTTACCAAGAATTTTTGAAAGAATAGTTTATTTTGTTTCATTACATCATTTAATTTCATGATTAAAGTTTCAGAATTTTCCATTTTCATTTGTTTAGCAAGTACTGTAAGTTTTTTCTTATCGGTGGGGAGAATAGAAGTTGAAGTGTTGAAAGAACATTGGTTCATCAAATTTAAATTTTTTAGGAAAGTATAATTGTCGAACAACCTAGCGAAGTCATTCCCAAAATTGTTTTCCCCAAATACATATGTTAAAAACTTGATATTCCTGCCTGATAAATTTCTGAATGCATCCGTTGACGATAAAGTGAAATACTGCAAAATAAATTCAATATCAACCAAACCACCAGGACTTTTTTTAAGATTTAATAAATTCGTACTTGATGAAGATACTAGTTTTAATCTCATTTCCCTTATTGCCTTTGTCAAGTTTTTCTTGTCCTCGCTAAGCAGTCTATCTGTTAATGCCTCTAACAGCAAGTCGTAAAGATTCTTGTCCCCAGATAGAAAAGAAATTTTTGTAAATGCTTGCAGCTCCCAAATTCTAAATCGTTTTTGGATATAAGAATTGTAGCTTTGAATATCCCAAATTAATTTACTGTTTTTCCCCTCAGGTCTTAAACGGAAGTCAATTTCAACTCCAGGCAGTAAATTTTTTATTTGCGAGAGAATGTTCTGAAATACTTTTTCAGCATTCGGGAAAAGTTTTTCGTCACTAATAACAAAAATTAAATCAATGTCAGAATTAAAGGTCATTTCCTTTGTTCCTAGACTTCCAAGAGCAGCAACAAAATATTTTACTTTGGGATATTTGTGATCAATTAACTCAGTTAATAATTCAGAAATTTTTTGCCTATAGAATTCGGAGAGAAGCAAAGAAACTTTTTCTTGATTAAGTAAACCTAATGTGAACTGTACGGATAAAGTGAAAATTATTCTTTTAAGTGAATAAGTGTAAGCATTATCCGAATTAAACTTTTCGAAAATGCGTCGAGTAATAATTGATTCAACAAGCTCATTATCCTCAGCAAATAAATCTACAGATCGTTGAGAGAATTCGCAGATGGTTAATAAGGACTTGCATAATTTTTCATCTCTAAGTTCTCTGTACCAAATAAACGGAATTGAGGAGTGTTTAATTATTCGGACAAAATTCTGCAGTGTTGTATCGGGCAGAATTGAATTTTTAAGATAATTTATTATGAATGGCTCTATATCATGAAATGCTGAGATCGTTCTTTCATCAAATTCCTTTTGACCTAGAAGTCCCTTTCCTTCACGAAGGAAAGAAAAGTTTTGTTCTGCACTTCGACCATTGGTGAACTGAATTTCTGAAATATTCCTATTTTGCTTTATGGTTACTTCTTGTCCTAGGATTGAACGATAGACTTTTGTTACTGCAGTCCGATTTTTTTTTACGGACGATAGAAAACTTTTAGAAGACTTGAACTTTAAAAATGTACTTAACTTTTCAAGTAATTCACCTTCCGCAGGAATTTTGTGAGTTTGTTTGTCATTCATCAGCTGCAGATAATGTTCAATCTTTCTATAAAAAATATAGGCATTTTTAAAGATGTCTGTTTCTGCATCCGACAATAACTGCTTTTTATTAAGCACAGTTAATGCAGCTAAACTATTCCCGGTTTGGAGTTCTTTTATTCTTCCACCGTTAAGTAATTGCAGTGCTTGAACTGAAAATTCAATATCGCGTATTCCACCTGGCAGTAATTTGATATTCTCATCAGAACCTAAATTTCTTTCAATATTATTTTTTAACTTTTTTATTTGTTCAGTTGGCGACACAGAAAAACTAGACGGGTAAATGAATGGCAGAAGATAATTGTAGAATCGTTGGAAAAGCTGGCTGCTGCCTCCAATAAAATTTGCTTTTATCAGCATTTGTCTTTCCCAATCTTCACCTCTGCTTTCATAATAATTTAAGTATTCTGAAACACTTCGGCATAAAGGTGAATTTCTGCCGTCTGGACGCAAACGGAAATCTACTCTATAAATAAATCCCGATTCTGTAATCGAAGATGCTGAGTCAATGAATAAGTAAATCGCTTCAGTTAAAAGTTCATGGTGGGATTTATTTTTAATTGCCTGATCTTCATCATAAAAAACTATAAGGTCAATATCCGAACTATAATTAAGTTCACCGCCTCCAAGTTTTCCTAATCCAATTAGGCAGTAACTTCTACTAAGCTTTTTAATTTGATATTTTGATAGAATTACTGATAAACTTAATTCAAAAAGTTTAGCAGTTATCACTTTTGCAAGTATTGAAAGTTCCTCCGTTATTTCGCCTAAATCTGCTAGTCCAAGAATATCCTTAAGTCCAATTCTCAGCATTTCTTTTCGCTTCAGGCTTCGGAAGAAATTTACTTTAGAGTTGAAGTTTTTATACGAATTTAATGAATCATTAACGCTTTTGGTCAAATCATCAATGTTTAATTTCGGCTCCAAATTTGATGGATTTGCAATCCAATAAAAGTACTCCGGATTACGCACAAGAATATCGGTTAGGTAATTACTGTTTGATGCTATGGCAACAATTATTTCAACATGATGAGGATATTTTATACAATCATTAAGAAATGAAAACTTATCATATGCTGAAGAAAGTATTCTAAGAAGGTTTGATTCTGATGAACGAACGAAGTAGTGTTTGGAAGACTCAGATTGGAACAATGAAAGAAGTTTATCAAAAGTTTCAGAAGAAATATATCCAGCAGCTAAATCGGCTAACTTATTAATAAATTCTTCTGATAACTTATGTGTCTTTTGAATCTTCACGAAATACTATTTATTGATTTAAAGGTATACTCTAAATGATTGAACAAGAGAACATCGAGTTAACATCTTTTATGTGATATGGAACAATTAAAAATAATAAAGCATAAGAAATTAGTTGCACAGTTTTATAAATCCATTAGCTTTGCAACCAAATTTCTAAAAATGATATGAATAATTTACTGAAAATAGTTTTCTTCATTATACTTACATTCTTGTTTTTAGGTTGTTGTTCAGATATCTCCAAGGACAATTCCAATGTAAAAAACAATTCAATTGGGTTATCGAATCAAACAAGGGTTGCTTTTAACCGATCGTTTGTAACTGCCCTTGTAGAAGACATAATAATTGGTGAAAATGGGAATAAGATGGTGCAGGCAAAAATTCTAAGCGTTGATGAAAATCCTGCATATCAAAGTCTAGCAATTGCAGGCAGCGTTTACAATTTAATTCCAAATTTTGAAGTTGATGATAACAAAGCAATAAAAAAACAATCGAAAAAAAATGAGAATTTGCTTTCGTTGTTATCTAATCGAAAAGGTTATGAGTTCAAAGCTGTAATATCCTTCAAAAACTTGCAAGGTTGGATTTTAGAAGAAGTAATTGAGAATTAGTAATTGAATAATAGAAAGAGAAATTTAACTCATTATAAATGGAGTAATTCTATGAATAAAAGCATTTCGGGATATCTATTGTCTATAATACTCGCAGGAAGTTTTTTTGTGGTTGGTCAGTTTTTTAACTCGAGTGATGAAGTAACGATGAACGATTTTATCCAGTGGAAAATTGAAAAAAAGAAACATAAAAAACCAACTCATGGTATGCCTGATAAAGCAATGAAATGGTATTATGACCAGAGAGCATATCCCCAGGGCTTTATTCCAGCTAATTGGAGAGAGAAAGCTCTAAATGAGATAAAACAGTTTAACCTTTTAAATAAAAGTACTGCAGCGCTTAGTTGGACCCAATTGGGGCCAGGTAACATTGGCGGTCGAATTAGAACAATAGTTGTTCACCCAACAGACCCCAATACGGTTTATTTGGGTTCTGTCGGTGGCGGTGTTTGGAAAACTACTACAGGTGGTACAAGCTGGTTCCCGCTTAAAGATAATATGGAGAACTTGGCTGTTTGCAGTATGGTTATGGATCCAACAAACCCAAATGTCTTATACGCTGGAACTGGAGAAGGTTTTTTTAACGGTGATGCCATACGCGGCGAGGGAATATTCAAAACTACTGATGCCGGATCAACTTGGACAAGATTGAGTACAACAAACAATGCAAATTTTTATTTTGTAAATAAGTTAGTTATTGACCCAAGCACAAATATATTATATGCCGGCACAAGAAAAGGTTTGTTTCGTTCTACTGATGGAGGTACATCTTTTACTGGACTCTTATTAGGTAGTGGTGGATCCGATGTGCATTGCATGGATATTGAAATTGCCGGAACAACTCCATCAACAATCTATGCTTCATTTGGTTTATTAAATGATGCCACAATTTATAGAAGCAATGATGGTGGAACCAACTTTATGCCTAACCTTAGTCAAAGCGGACATGGAAGAATTGAAATTGCAACTTCAGCCTCTAGCCCATTAACAGCAATTGCATCATTCTGTGATTTAAGTACCAACGGTGTAAGTTTAATGGCATTCACATCAAATGGAGGAGATAATTGGTTTACAATGACTGTGCCCGGACCAGCGTTTTCTGGTTCAGATAATTATGCAGGTACTCAAGCATGGTATGATAATATTATTTATATAGATCCCAATAATTCTTCTACATATTATGCCGGCGGATTGGATTTTTGGAAGTCGACAAACTCAGGATCAAATTGGACTCAAAAAACAAATTGGTATTCACAATCCGGTGCACCTCAATATGTCCATGCGGACCAACATGCAATTGCATTTGCTCCTTCCAATACAAACATAATGTTCTTAGGAACAGATGGCGGAATATTTAAATCTACAAACAAAGGTGAAAACTGGACGGCAATTAACAATAATCTTTTTATTACTCAGTTTTACTATGGAGCAGTTAACCCTACAGGTACAACTTACTACGGCGGCACACAAGATAATGGAACGTTAAAATCTACTGGCTCTGCTAATTGGACTACTGTTATGGGCGGTGATGGCGGTGCTACCGAAGTAGATTTTAGTAATACGAATAATTTATACATGGAATACGTTAATCTTGCTTTCTTTAAATCTACTAATGGTGGTTCAACTTTTTCTAAATCTATGACTGGCATACCTGTCGGTCCAGATTTTTGGGATGGAACTACAGATCGTACTTTATTTATTTCTCCGTTCTCAATGGATCCAAATAACTCAAATACAATTGTTGCTGGATCTTATAGAGTTTGGAGAACTACTAATAGTGCTTCAAGCTGGACAGCAATAAGCGGTGATTTAACTGGAGATGGCACTGGTGATAATGGGAATACTATTTCCACTGTTGTTGTAGCAAAGGGAAATTCTAATGTTATTTATGCTGGCTGCAGCAACGGTCGGGTACAAGTTACAACAGACGGAGGAGCAACTTGGAATTTGAGAAACAGTGGGCTGCCTGTTGCATATTGTACAAGAATTGCAACCGAACCTAATAATCCTTCAACTGCATATGCAACTTTCTCAGGGTTTACTGCAGGAAGCAAGGTTTATAAAACAACAAACTTTGGTGTAAACTGGACTAATATTTCTAGTAATCTTCCTAATATACCCGTGAGTTGCATTGTAGTTAACCCATCGAATACAAATAACATTTTTATTGGAACTGATCTTGGAGTCTTTTCAACTGTAAATAGCGGCAGTTCATGGGTTCAAGATAATAACGGCTTAGCAAACGTTTCTGTTGCTGATTTAGATTTTCGAGCATCCGATAACAAACTGTTTGCTGCAACTCATGGCAGAGGAATGTTCTCCACAACAGTTGTTACTTCTGTAAAGGAGATCGATGGAAATATTCCAAACGAGTTTGAATTATCCCAAAATTATCCTAATCCTTTCAATCCGACAACGAGTTTTAAGTACTCACTGCCTGAAGGAACAAATGTTAAAGTTGTTGTGTATGATTTGAATGGCAAACAAGTCGCAGAATTGGTTAACAGCTATCAAAATGCCGGTACTTATGAAGTAACCTGGAATGGAAAGAACTTTGCAAGTGGTGTATACATTTACAATGTGCAAGCTGGGAATTCTAGCTTAAGCAAAAAAATGATTCAAATGAAATAGTATAGCTTAAGGTGATTCTTATTGAAAATATTGGATTCGAAATATTGTACACATGTTCGAGGCTCAATTTGTTAAATAAGAAATAAGTAAAGGCGTTAATACGAATCGATTTATACTTAAAATTATTTTAACAATTGGTATAGCTATTCTTATTTCTATACCAATTGTTGATAAGTATTTTGGAAACATCGGTTTATTTGAAGAAGCACATCCGAACCTATCTGATATTAGCTTGATAAGAAGTGTACTTATAGTTTTGTCCTTGTTGGCTATCCTGTCAAGTTTAATTCAACTTACTTCCCATAAACCAATTACAATTAAACTTATCGAAAGTCCAGACCAACTAGCTATTCTGTTCTTAACAATTTCTCTTTCACTATTGTTTTTATTTGTATTCTTAATTACACCAGAAACATTTAGCCGGTTATCTAAAGAAGACAACTTGATAGAATGGTGTTCGATGGGTTTAGTGCTTGGGGGAAGCATTGTTTTTTCTATTTCCTTATTTCAACTGAAAAAGAAACATAAAACGTTAAATTTTGTTAAAATCATTTTAATACTTTTTGCACTTTTATTTTTTTTAACAGCTATGGAGGAAATATCATGGTTCCAAAGAGTTCTGGATTTTAAAACTCCCAATAGTTTTTCGCGTAATTATCAGAATGAATTTAACATACATAATTTCGTAACTAATTATGCAGAAAATGCTTATTACTTCAGTACATTCATCTATTTTGGAATAATACCTTTTATTTGGCGGGTCATAAATTCAGAAATTCAAAGTTTTGCTGTAAAAATGTTGCTGCCGAAACCATATTTAATTTTAATATGTGCTATTATCTCGGCATTTAATTACGATATGTGGAATATTATTTTTACACAAATTTCATTTTTTGGCTCGGTAATAATTTTACTATTATTGATAAAATATTGTACAAACAATAAAGAAAAAATATTGTCATTACTTGTTATTGTTATAGTTGTGTGTACTCAGTATACTTTTCTTATCAATGGAAGTAATTTTAAACGATACTGGGAGGTGACAGAGTACAAAGAGTTTTTCATTGCTATTATTCTCTTTGCCTATTCAATAAGTGTTTTCAAAAATATAAAACTTACAGCATCTTCTGATATTCAAGCCCAATACAATCGATAATCAATTTGTTATTGTTTTCTTTCTATTTATCTAAATAGTTTTATAATGAAATATTTATATTGATTGCAAAAGCAAGTTTGGATAAAACATTTTGTGTCCCTATGATATTAAATATTTCTTATACCACTCTTTTCTCAACCCATCAACTTCTTTTCTATTCTTTCTAAGAAAGTGATCTCCGTTTTGAGGTAAGACAAGCTTATTTGGGGTTTTTAACTCGTCGAGCTTTTTAGCAAGCTCAACAGATTGATTCGGCGAAACAGTTTCATCTGCTGCACCATGAATTAGGAGATATGGTATTTTGGGAAGTTCATTCACAAAATTTATAGCTGATCTTTTTTGCATTTCCTTTTCAAGTCGTTCTTTCCCGACAAGATTTTCATAGTAACTTTTTAGTTTTGAATTAGTATTTGCATATTCTTCAACATTGGAAATTGCACCAACAAGCACTGCACACTTAAAATTGTGATTTTGCTGTATAGTTAAGAACACCATCATTCCGCCGCGGCTCCAACCTTCAATTCCCCAACAATTTGCATCTGCTTGCGGCAATTCATCTGCTAAAGCAATTAAGTTTAAAATGTCATTGACATCATTGCCGCCAACTT
>JACAFC010000028.1 GCA_013388515.1 Ignavibacteriaceae bacterium
CGCCTGCCGTTGCAAAGCAAACCGCCAATCCGAGACCCGCGAATCTTAAACGCATAAACTTGCTCCTTGCAAAGATGTGATTATGAAAAATGACTTACTCCAGCTTTTTTTGCTGCTTCCAAAAGTTTTCTAGTGCCTTCCACATTAACATCCCAGAAATATTTTCTTGGAACATTTTCTGTTCTATAAGCAGCAGCAATATGATAAACAACGTCGATTCCCTTCATTGCCTCTGAAAAATCACTATCACGAGCTAGATCGCCATAATAAAAATCGATTGGTACACCATTGATGAGTTTCAGATCGCAGTCTTTTCTAATTAAACCACGGACCTTATATCCTTTTTCTATTAATTGACGGCAGACGTAGCTAGCAGTAAAACCGTTAGCCCCTGTAACTAAAGCATTCAACAAAGTTTAATCTCCATTAATTCGATAAATCTAAATTTGTAATTCGTCTTGAATTATAAAATTCCTTTAACCTCGAAATTTCATCTGAGGTTTTCTGTTCGTTCCAATTAAATAAGTTGCAGTATTTATCAGAATACTTAAGTGCAAGTTTTGGATTATCACCTAAAGAAGTTCTTCTGATTAATAAATCATCAAGGTGAACTACAGATTCATTTTGTATAATGTTTTTTAAAGTAGTTTCCCATCCATTAGGTTTTTCGGGTATCCAATGATTTTCAAAGATACCTAATTCTCTTGAGGTGGCAGTATCTCTACCATCGGGTGAGCTAATTTTAATTTCTTTGCCAAAAATCTTTTTAAGTGTTTTTTCGGCAACCAGCCTGGCAGTGGTATATTTAACTCCCGAAACACTATAAAACCCTTTTGGGCCGCCATTTGTACCATGATCAAGGATAATTTCTCTAACTGCAATTTTATCACTGCCTTCTTCTTTAGCTGGCAATAATCCCGGAAAGATTTGCAGAACATCTGATTCAGAAAGATTTAGATCATTTATACTTGAATTGAGTTCAGTAATAAAATTCTTAACAGCGTTTTCATCTGGAATTGGTTTTCTGGAGTTGTTATTCCAAGGTGAATGTACTGTACCAGCAAATAAAAACCCTTTCCAATGATGGATAAAATATGTTCGAGCTCCAGGTTTTTTGGGAGTAACGGCAAGTGCATGTGTAGAAAGTGCAGGTTTATTAAAAAGTACATTCCAAGCAAATGAATCCTTAAATAATTCCGGATAGTCCCGATCAAATTTGGCAGCTAAAGATCTACACCATGGACCTGAAGAATTAATAACTTTACTGGAGCTAAATTCATATAAGTATTCACTAGTTTTATCCTGCGCCTTAACACCTGTAACCAATCCATTTTTTATTTTAAGATCCGTAACTTCAGCGTAATTAATTGCTTTTCCACCGAGTTCGCATGCCCATTTTATGATCTCAATCAGAACTTTTTGAGAATCCGGCATTGCACCATCATACCAGACAGCTCCGCCTTTAAGATTTTGTACATCTACCTGAGGAAAGATTTGTTTAACTTTTGCATTGTTAATTATTTGCCCATTAGGTAAATGTTTCTCAATTACCACTCCTGTATTTCTGTTTGAAGAAAGTAGATCATTCAGGATTAAAGCCAACCGAAATATTGAGGGTCTGTAAACACCATTACCATAAAGCGGCATTAAACAAGGTAAGGGTTTTACCAAATCGGGAAAATTTCTAAAAAACCATCTTCGTTCCGCAACAGATTCAAAAATTCTTTTTAAATCAAGAGATTGAAGATAACGCAGTCCACCATGTACAGTTCTTAAATTATTGAAACTAGTGGCAGCACCAAAATCTTCCTTTTCTAAAAGTAATGCTTTTTTTCCGGCTTGAGCAGCAGTTAGTAAAAGACAGGCGCCATAAATTCCACCGCCAATTATTATTACATCGTAGTTTTCGTTTGAAGCTTTGCCTAAATCGCGTTCTATTTTTTTCATTTCAATGCTTCGCCTTCCAGCCATCTTCTTTTCCAATCTTGGAAAACAATTAGAGACCAAAGTATATGGCTATTGTTTGATTTACCATTTAAATGATCGTACTTAAGTTTTTCCACAGTTTTTGAATTAAAAATTCCTTCTTGTTCAATTTTCTTATGATCAAGAAGTCCGTCCATTAAAGGACGGAATTCGTGAATTAACCAGTTTTTAATGGGAATGCTAAATCCTTCTTTCGGTCGATAAACACATTCTTTAGGAACATATTTGCTAGCAAGTTTCTTTAAAATAATTTTTGTTTCGTTGGAAGTAACTTTATACTCTTCGGGAACTTGGAATGCGAGAGTTACTAAATCCGGATCAAGATATGGCACTCTAGCTTCCAGTGAAACGGCCATGGACATGCGGTCAACTTTAGTTAAAATGTTATCGCACAAATAACTCTTTACATCAACATACAGACTTCTATTTAACTCCCCTCTATCTCCCGCCTGTAAAAATAATTTTTCGATGTGATGAGCAGGTGGTTTTGTAATTGTTCTCAATGATTCATTTGTGAATAAATTTTTCCTAAGTTCTTCACCAACAAAAATCCGCCAGCGGGCATGTGAAAGCTGATCATCATAAGACGCACCTTCCATAAAACGCTTAGCTTTGTTAATTAGTCCTTTTTTCTTAGCAGTAGGCTTTAGTGCATTTAAACTTGGAGCAATTATTCCGTTCCGAATAAACGTCGGAATTCTATTAAAAATTTTTGCTTTATGTTGAGCAAGGTAAGTCTCGTAGCCTCCAAAAAGTTCATCTCCGCCATCACCGCTTAAAGCAACTGTAACATGTTTACGAGCTAACCTAGATACAAGATAAGTTGGAAAAATTGAAAAATCGCCAATTGGATCATCAAGAAAAAACATAAGGTGCTCAAAAAGCTCCAATACTTCCGGTTTAATAATTTCATCAATATGATTTACATTCAGATGATTAGCAACTTTTTTTGCCCATCCCAGTTCGTTATAAGTAGGATCATCAAAACCGATACTAAATGTTTTGGCTTCGCCCATTGCAGAAACAATTAATGAAGAATCGACTCCGCCGGATAGAAATGCTCCAAGTGGAACATCACTTATCAATTGCATCTGAGTTGACTTCTTTAGCTGCAAGTCAATTCTTTCTAACCATTCATCCATAGAGGCATGGTTGCTCTGAGGTTCAAAGAAAGGTATATCCCAATATTTTTTTGGTTCGCACGAAGGATTACTTAAATCGATTTCAAGAAAATAACCCGGTTCCAACTTTTTTATTTGTTTGATTAGTGTTGAACTTCCCGGGACATATTCCCATGAGAGATATTCACCAAGTGCATCAATATCTAAATCGGGTTTGAAGTCTCGGCTAATTAAAATTGATTTTAATTCCGATCCAAAAATTATTCGTTTTTGATTAAATGCATAGTAAAGTGGTTTAATTCCAATATGATCTCTGGCTAAGAGCAGTTTGTTTTTCTTGGTATCATGAACAGCAATAGCAAACATGCCATTCAATTTTTTAAGAAAATCGCTTCCATATTCCTCATAGCCGTGAACAATAACCTCAGTATCTGAGTTTGTTTTGAAAATATGACCTTTCGATAAAAGAACTTTTTTAACTTCATGAAAATTATAAATCTCTCCGTTGAAAACAGTCCAGACTGTTTTATCTTCGTTATAAATAGGCTGGCTTCCACTGCTCAGGTCGATTATAGATAAACGACGCATTCCCATGCCAACACCATTTCGTATATCTAGCCCAGATTCATCGGGCCCACGGTGAAAGATGATATTAACCATCTTTTCCAATAGAGACCTATCAATGGTATTTGCAGAGTTAAACGCTGCGTATCCGGTTATTCCGCACATTATCTAATCAACTCCAATAATTTTTTTAATTTTTGAGTGTACACAGCACGTGAATATTTTTCTTCGTACATTTTTTTTGCAGCCTTAACTTTAGATTCTCTCAAAGTACTTTTAGTTAATGCATCTACAATTCCATTGCCTAAACTTTCAGGTGTTGGATCTACTAAAAAAGCAACATCATTGTTTAATACTTGAGTATGAGAATAAATATTTGTTGCAACTAGAGGTATTCCGGAAGCAAGTTGTTCATAAACTTTTAAAGGGGTATTAGTTCCTTCACTTCTTGGTGAAACAAGCACCTTGGCAATACTCGTGTAATACTTTGCAGTTTGCTGTGCTACCCTTCCTGTAAACAGAATATATTGAGAAACACCTTCTTGTTCAGCAAGCGCCGAATATTTATTTACTTGTTCTGGTGAACCTCCTACGATAATTAAATGTGCATTTGGGTGTTTTTCAACTGTGTATTTTAATGCTTTGATTAAAATTCCAATTCCTTGGTAATTTTCAAGTGTTCCTGCATAAACGATTAAGTCCTTATTACCTAACTCTGATGATACTTCATTTTTTTCAGCTTGATGACTCGCTTTTGTTTTTCCTGCTAATCTGACTGGCTCAAATATCGAATTTTCTATTAAAAAGTGTTTTTCCTTATTATCAATTATTGAATTCACATAATTATATAAATCGGGGCAAATAGTAATAACCCCGTCTGCTGATTTCAAACAAGAATCTTCAAGGCTCTTAAAAATGTTCAATAATAATTTTGATTTAGAAAAATTGAAGTTTGATAATTGTTGAGGCAATGAAGAATGCATATCATAAATAAGTTTGAATCCGAAAAAAGGTTTCATAAACCTTGCAAAGAATACAGATTCTTCATGTGCGTGTACAAAATCATATTTATTTTTTAATAGAAGAATTAACATCTTAAAAAGTATAAAAACATCTAAGAAAAGCTTTAATGGAGATGGACCAATTTTAACATTACCTAAGAATTTAAACCCTGGTATTCTAATAATATTTACATTTGGTAAATCAACATCCTCCCCTTCACCATAAGTTAAAAAATCAATTTCTACTCCAAGTTCTGAACTTACAAGAGTTCTATAATAAACACTAAATGGAGTACCTCTTGTAGAAAAAAAAGGCTGTGGTGCTACAACTAGTGCTTTCATTTAGTACTTCTTTTTTTTATTTGCATTGCAATTTGTGTTTTAATAAAACTTATTGGTGAAACCAAATGTCCAAATTTTTCGAAATTAAATTTAGGATCTAACATTATGTTTTTTATACTTGGCCAAGGATCTGCCTTATCAACATCTGCTCTAAATTTAAAACCATATGTTAAAGGTCTACTTACCTCAGATTTAAACGGCAAAGGATCAGTTCCAGGAAGAATTTTGATGCCTAATGATACTGCATCTGAGAACTGAACCGGGAAAGGCAGCAGACTGGTTCTACCACCGTTGTCCCCTAAGAATAGATGAGAAATATTTTTTCTTATTAGTTCATCGATCTTCTTTCCACGATGACCAAGCCATTTTCCAAATCCCCATGGAAGAACAGCAATACCACCAGACAGTTGTACATCCGAAATGGTGTTTTCGATTGAATAACCATCATTGATTCTCTTTTTTGTACCTAACGAAAGCACTTCCAAGTTTTCTTTTGTAACAATCTGATATCCAGAAATCAAAAGTAAATGAGCGCCTGTGGTAATATCATTAAGCTTTAATGTGTTTTCACCTAAACTGTTATCAATTGAGTACTCAACCAGTTTACTTTTAGTACTACGTATTTTAGATTTTCTACTTAGTTGATTAAAATAATCTTCGTTTTTTCCTTCAGTAAAAAACAGAATACCGCTTTTAATCTCTGTAGTGTCAGATTTTCTTAGATTATCAAAACTATTGTCGAAAAAAAGGCCTTCGTCAAAACACTTATGGAAGTGTACATGTGAATCAGCTGCCCATAAGTCCATTATTTTTCTCCAAATTTGTTGTAAATATAGCAATTATCAAGCCATATTCTTAATTTGAGAAAAATCAAATCACATAAGGTTTTTAATGAAAAGCATTAATTCAGAGGTTAGTAATTCCGAAAATTTTATAGTTTTGGAAAGGATTACATATAGGTAATTCCACCTTTATTCAAATCCATTAATCATTTATGTGCTTGATTGTATGAAGTGGGAAATTTGAAAGCTATAATCTAATTAACTAATTAAGATAAAAAATCAGTCGGATATTTCTGCTATTTAGCAAAGTTTTTAAATAATGAACTAAGGGTTTGAAGAATAAATCCAAGCCCAGCTAAACCCAAATCTAAGGCATCCATACCAAATGTCTTTTCGCTGCCAATCGCATAAGAAAGTAAATTGATGACTAATAAAAGCATCATCGTGATTGTAAATCCCTTAAAACCAGCTCTTAAAGGTTTAAATACAAAAGTGTCAAATTTCTTTGCACCTTCAATAGAAGAAGTTATTGGAATTGGGTTTGTTTGAGTCATGGTTTTCATAGTTTCTTCTTTCCTAAATTATTTGATCAATCACGATAATATGTTTTAATGATATCTTCAGCATCACTGTTGCCTAACAACCTTGCTGTATGCAATAACAAGAGTGCATCTTCCTTATCTCCTTGGAGTAATTTAGCTATTCCAAGAATTGAATAGAGCCTTGCATATGTTGTGTTGGTGTTATTGTTTGAAGTTCTGAATTCTGAACGAATGTCTTTTGATAAAGATTCCATTCTGTAGTGGAGATTTATAGCTTGTTGACAATCATAAATTGCCCCTTCATAGTCTCTCATTTCTAATTTTGCATAACCTCTACTTGAATAAGCATGCGGAAGAAGCGGGCTAGCCATAATTGCTTTTGTAAATTCAAAGATGGCGCCTTTGTAATCTCCGACTAAGAGTTTGTTATTACCAGCGAGTATAAATTCTTCAGTGCCTTTCATATCTTCTTCAAATTTTTAGAAATAATTAAATGACATTTCCAGAATGCCAACTTATATGCCGTTAAAAAAGTTCGTTTTTAATTTGAAATAACCGCTTTTCTATTTAAAACTGAATCAAATTAAGAATCACAAAAAAAACAAAACAGTTTGGTTGATTGTATTAATAGATTGGGTACGCTGGTGAATAGAGGAATTTTTAAAAATAAAAAGCGGAAGAAAAAATCTTCCGCTTAAATTAGGGTAACAGTTATAATTATTTTCTATCAGCTTCTACAACGGCAATAGCAGTCATGTTTATTATATCATCAACTGTTGCACCTGTTTGCAAAACATGAATGGGTTTCTTCATACCCATGAGGATTGGACCAATCACTGTTGCCTGTCCAATTCTATCCATCAATTTGTAAGCGATATTTCCAGCTTCTAAACTAGGGAAGATTAGAACATTAGCTTTACCTTGAAGGGCGCTGAAAGGAAATCTTTTTTCTCGAATTTCCGGTACAACGGCTGTATCAGCTTGCATCTCACCATCAATAATTAGGTTTGGTCTTAACTTCTTTACAATTTGTACAGCTTCCTTTACTTTAATTGATTGTGGATATTTAGCACTTCCAAAGTTACTAAATGACAGCATTGCAATCTTAGGAGTAATATCAAATTTAATTGCGGTGTCTGCTGTAGAGATGGCGATTTGGGCTAGTTCTTCTGCAGAAGGGTTCACATTAACAGTACAATCAGCAAAAAAGTAAACATCTTTTTTGGTTATTACAATATAAAGGCCAGAAACCACTTTTGAACTCTCTTTTACACCTACACATTGAAGTGCTGGTTTGATTGTATCTGGATAATGAGTAGTTAAACCGCTTATAAGTGCATCTGCATTTCCTTGGTCCAACATCATACAACCATAATAGATTGGCTGCTTCAGCATTTCCTTCGCTTCTTTAAGAGTTGTGCCTTTACGCTGCCGTTTTTTGTATAACTCATTGAAATACAACTCCCTGTTTGCAGCCACTTCGGGATCAATTATTTCATAATCCTGTTGATTATAACCCAGCTCGTCTACTAAGCTGCGTATGATCTTTTCATTGCCAAGCAGTACCGGAGATGCAATATTTTCCTCTTTAACAATGTGTGCGGCACGTATAATTTTTTCCTCTTCACCTTCGGGATATACGACTTTCTTCGGGCTTTTTTGTGCCTTATGAATCATTACTCTAATTACTTCTTTTGAGAATCCTAATCTTTCCTTCAATTCATCTTCATAAGCTTGCCAGTCTTCAATTTTTTTCTTAGCAACTCCACCTTCAATTGCCGCGCGAGCAACAGCAGGTGCTACATACCAAAGTACTCGAGGATCAAAAGGTTTTGGAATGATATACTCTTTCCCAAACGAGAATTCTACTCCGCCGTAAGCATTTATCACAATTTCCGGAACTTTTTCTTTGGCTAAAGCTGCAAGGGCACGAGTTGCTGCCATCTTCATTTCTTCTGTGATTGCAGTGGCTCTCACATCCAAAGCACCTCTGAAAATAAATGGAAATCCGAGCACGTTATTTACTTGATTGGGAAAATCACTTCTTCCTGTGGCCATCACGATATCTTCTCGTACAGAAATAGCATCATCATAACTAATCTCAGGATCAGGATTTGCCATCGCAAATACGATTGCATTTTTTGCCATTGACTTAACCATATCTTTGCTTACAACACCACCAACGGACAACCCTAAAAATACATCAGCTCCCTTCATTGCATCTCCAAGACTAGCGTACTCTTTATCTGTTACATAACCCATTTTATACTTATTGAGATCTTTTCTACTTTTTGATAAACATCCTTTGGAATCAAACATGACGATATTTTCTCTTGTTACACCTGCTCGTACATAAAGATTACAGCATGATATTGCAGACGCACCAGCACCGTTAACAACAATTTTTAGTTCACTTAATTTTTTACCAACTACTTCAGCAGCATTTATTAGGGCAGCACAAGATATAATTGCCGTTCCATGCTGATCATCGTGAAAAACCGGAATATTCATAGTTGCTTTTAATGTTTCTTCAATTTCAAAGCATTCGGGTGCTTTAATATCTTCAAGATTAATACCTCCGAAAGTTGGTTCCAACATTTGCACACATTTTATTATATCAGCAGTGTTTTTGCTTCGAAGTTCAATATCAAAAACATCGATATCTGCAAAACGTTTAAATAGAACACCTTTTCCTTCCATTACTGGTTTCCCGGCTTCGGGTCCAATATCTCCTAAACCAAGAACTGCTGTTCCATTGGAAACCACAGCAACAAGGTTTCCTTTAGCAGTGTATTTATAAACATCTTCAAGATTTTTTTCAATTGCTCGACATGGTTCAGCTACACCTGGTGTGTATGCCAGCGAGAGGTCTCTTGCGCTAAGACAAGGTTTAGTTGGTATCACTTCAACTTTACCTTTACGACCCTCGCTATGATAAAGAAGAGCTTCTTCAATTGATAATTTCATTTTAACTCCCATATATTTTTTTATAAGACATTTGGTTAATCGGAAAGACTTGAATGCTGATTGGTTTGATTAAAATTTTAAGTAGCATAGTATTAAGCATCGACGTACAAGAAGATCAAATTTTACAATACTAATTTCCATAAAGAATACCACAACTACAAATTTATGTTAAAAACGAAAATTGATATCATAAATTATTTTTACCATTTACTACTGGATAATGCGGCTAATCACCTTTTGAATGATAAATTTTTCTTGCGAATGAAATTCGGATGCTAAGAATCAAGAAAATTGGTGCAGATTTTAACCTAAATTGATATTTGCAGGGAACAAATAAATCTAGATAATTTCAACTCATTTCGACATTGCTTCTTCAACAAGTTTATGAGCAGTTTCTTTGCCTAAGTATAAATCAACTAAAAAATGAATTAAGTATAATACTGGTGTAAGCAATACTGCTATGATAAATTTATAAATGTAATTTACCAGCCCGATTGCCAAAACAAGCTTGAACTCCCAACCAGCCCCAATATAAAATGCAATGAATAGAACAACAAAACTGTCAATAAATTGAGATACCAATGTAGACCCTGTTGCACGAAGCCATATCTTTTTGCTTCCGGTTTTAATTTTAACTAGGTAAAAGACAGTAACATCAACTAATTGCCCAACTAAAAAAGCAACTAGCGATCCTACAATTATCCAAAGTCCTTGGCCAAAGATTATGTTGAATGACTGGTCCATATTTATTTCCCCAAGTGCAGTAGTGCGCTTTATCCAAAAATCGGCTGGAGTTAGTTGAATGGCAAAGTATACGATTATAAACGCATAAAGGATAAGGCCCGCTGCAGTAAAAGACAGAAAACGTACTCCCTTTTTCCCAAAGTATTCATTTATTATATCCGTCATAATGAAAACAACAGGCCAAAGCAGTACACCAGCTGTGAGATTAAATGAGAGATTGTTAATACCAAGTAGTGAAAGATTAATTTGATTAATCCCAAGTGATTTTTCCAAGGAGAAGATTTTCACCCCGATAAATTCGGCTAATATAGCATTAGCTAGAAAAAACGCTCCAAGTAAATAGAATAAACGCGTACTTTTGTCTTTCATCAACCTTCCAAAAAAAATTTATCTACAATTTGATAAAAATGATGCAATTATCATAATAAAAAACGGTGACGACTTTTACATCGCCACCGTCAGTGGAGAGAGATTATATTTATTTTATCTTATCTTGTTCGGGTTCTTTCCGAATTTCTTGAATCCTGAGTTCTTCGTTGTTCGTTGTTTTTTAGATCAAAATTTCTTTTCTCTACCTCCCGCTTTTGAATTCTTATTTCAGTGCTCCTTGTATCTGTTTTAGTCTCTGTTTTTACTTCTCGCTTATTCGTTCTTGGAGTCTCCAATTGAATATTCTTCTTTTCTCTGGAAATAGTCACATCTCTTTTCTGATGCTCAATTTCATTTGGAGTTTGAGTTCTATTTCTTTCAGTAATTTCTCTTTCCTGTACTCTTTGTCTTGTTTCAGGTTGAGCAATAATAATTTCTTTCTCCCTGTTAATATTCTTACCATCCTCAGTTCTTACTCGAACATCTTTTCCAACTGTGTTACTATTTCTCTTGCCAATTTCCAATTTGGATGATTCAAGTGATGATTTCCGTTCGATTTTCCTTACATCAACATTTCTAATATTATCCCTAACAAGTTCATCTCGCGGGGGTATATAAGATCCAATTTCATTTCTGTTTCTATCTTTGTTTCTTTCTTTTTCAGATCGATTAAGCTCTCTTGGATCTGATACTTGAACTAAATTCCTTTGCCTAATGTCCTGACCCGTTCTTGACCGCACTTCTCTAATATCAACACCTCGATTTATAATTCTGCCATCATCATAACCATAGTCATTTCTATACTTAGTATTTGAAAAGATCCTGTACTTATACTTAGGTCCAACATAATGATTATAAACATATGGATCGCACATGTGGTTATAGTTTACAAATTGCCAATGATTATAAGGGGTTACATAATTTATTGAAAAATGAATACCAATGTTTATTGAGAAAATTGCGTACGGCGGAAGCGGCGCCCAACCTATGTAATTATCATCATATCTCCATTCAACCCATGCTGGACCCCAATCATAATCAGGTATCCAAATCCATCCATAGTAATCATCATAGTGCCATCTTCCATAATGATACGTTATATATCCAAATGACTCGTATGAATCCCAATACCAGCCATAATCTGTCCAAACCCATCTTCCATAACTATAGGGTGCCCAACCTCTTCGCATAATTGTTGGACGCCATGCAACTATACCATCTTCAAATTCCATCCAAACTCCATGAGGAGAAAGCTGTGCATAAAAATATCCATAAGAGTTGATATGTCTATTTACTGCCGCTTCGTTTATTTCAGCAAAGCTGAGCACAAATGCTATCGTTACCAAAAGATGTTTCATTTTATCACCTCGTATTAAAATTTAAGTTCATTAATAGTATGACAACCAATATGCCATCTATAAGAACCGAAAAAATGTGAAATCGAAGTAATCTTGAAGTTATTCGTTTATTATTGTGAACATGGAAGACTTATTTACTGGACGGTGCAAGTATTAGGCAAAGAAGAGTGTGATATTATCTATTTAATTTTCGATCCTTCCACTTAAACTTTCCCATCAAGCCGCCTAAACTAGCTAATGGTAGATATAATGTTTGAAAAATACCAGTGACTACAAAATATTTTATCAATCGTTTGTCGAAAAGAAAACCGATACCTTTAGATACAATAATATATTCAAAACAAAATTTTAGAATAAAACAAATCAAAAGTGATAACAAAAATATTTTATTAAAAAATACTGCTAATATCGCTTGGCTGATAATACTCACATAAAACAAAAAAATTAAAACCAATTTTATTATTAAACCTTTATCTGGGTAAAACAACCCCTTACTCGCCCATCTGCTACGTTGTTGAAAAAAATCAATAAGGTTTTTTGGCGGATATGTTAAAACAACTGATTCATCATTCCAGCAAAATTTTATATTATATTTAGTTATTGCAGCTATTTGCTGCATCAACAATTCATCCTCGCCTGAGGAAAGATGTATTTGATTTGCATAACCATTTATTTCATTGAAAACTTTTTTACGAAAAGTTAAGTTCGCTCCATTACAAATTATTGGTTTGCCAATACCTATTAAACCTGCACCAGCTAATATGATACCAGCAAACTCTAAACTCAAAACCTTTGAAAACAAATTTTTGTTTGGGATAAAACTTACCGGACCAGAAACTAATGCAGTGTTATCATCATAATTGGAAAGTAAATTCCGCAGCCAATTTTTATTGTGCTTGCAGTCAGCATCTGTAGTAACTATTATTTCTCCTTTGGAACAATCAATACCATAGTTAACCGCTTGTTTTTTAAATGCTCTATTGTACTTTCTCACTTTAAGGGATAAAATTCTAACATTTTCATGGTTATTTGCTTTAACTAATTTATCCAATGAATCATCAGTTGAGAAATCATTAACAAAAATTATTTCAAATTTGTCAGGGGGGTAATTTTGTGAAGTTATGCTTTTTAAACTTTGAAGGATGTTTTCAGATTCATTTCGAAATGGTACAATCACAGAGACAAATTCATCAGGCAATTCAAATAATTTTTCAGATTTGATGCATTTAATACCTGAATTTATTTTAGCCAAGAAATAAAGATAGTTAAAGAGCAAAAGAGCAATAATTAAAATAAGATAGAGTTCAATCGTCATTTTTAATAAAATATAGTGCCATTCCAATCAGAGATGGAATAACAATGTTGATAAAAAAAAGAGAAAGTGATGCATTCAATGCGGTACTAGCTGATTCACCGAAATATGCTAAAAAAAAGATTGAAGCACTCTCTCTTGCTCCAAGTTCCCCAAGAGTTATTGGTGAAAGAGCAGTTTTTGCGAACAGGATTAATATCCCGGCCCATAGGTAATTAATAAAATTTAATTGATGGGAAAAAGCTGCAATTAAAATTGTAAGTTGAAACAGATAACAAATAAGAAAAAAAAGAGAAACAATAAACATTCTAGATGTGTAACGTCTTGTAATTCCTTTAAAGATTTCAATTTTCTCTTTAATGGTAAGAAATGTCTTGAATTTAAACTTTGAAATAATATAGTTGAACAACCTATCGTTTTTACCGGTCAGTAATATGATGATAGAACTAAAAACTAAGACAAATGATATCAGCAGAGGTATCGATATAATCAATCGAGCTTGATAATATTGAACAAGGAAAAGATAGAAAGTAATTATTCCTAAAAGAAAAGTAACCAGCATAACAAATAATTTATCAATGAAAGTTGCAGCAACAATTTCTAACATAGATTTGTCTTTAAAAGCAATTCCCCTGCCGAAGTATTCTCCTGTTCTTGCAGGTGTAATTAGTGCTGGCGGAAAACCATATAACAATGACAAAAATATTTTTTTACTTCTCTTTTCACCAAGTAATTGAACACAAGTTAGCTTCCATTTAAAGTATTGAAGATAAAGATTTGGAATAAGCAGAACTATAGCTGCAGTAAGATATAAAACATTCGCTTGTAAAATTGAATTTACCAGATTTTGTAATTGAATATTAAAAGCAAGAAATATTAACAACAAACCTGTGATTACCAGTTTAATTGCTAAATAGGCTTTCGACCTATGATGATCAAAAAAATTCGTGGCTATGTTGGGATTAATCCTCAAGCTAGTTTACCTCAATATTCAGTCTTTAAAATATTCACTCTTAGTCCTTCGGTGCAGTTTCGGCACATTTCAAGTCCTCTTCTATTTTGAAGCAGCCCGGCTCTAAAATCTTGATATAGTTTAGATTTCCAAATAGTGCTTATAGAATTATCCTTAAGTTTACCTAAGATATATTTTGCGTCTTTATCAAAACAACATGGAACCATTTTATTATCCCAAGTTATAACTGCGGTTCTCCATAAAGCAAAGCAGTGGTTTTTAAATTTACCCTTAAGTTCGTAGCTTCTTTCGTTAACTATATATCGGCTGTACTTTTCATTTGAAGGTAAATATTTTAAAGCATTGGAATGATTAGAAATCTGCATCGATTTGAATACTAATCGATCCACATACCTATTTTTTGCATAAGTTTTTACATCCTCAAGTAAATGCTCATTTTGCCTCATAACAATAAACTGAAGTTCAATAAAAGGTTTATTTAATTTCAGTTTTTGTTTTGCCTCTACGATAAGTTGAAGCGATTCGTCAGCTTGTTTAAATGTTCCACCAACTCTGTAATTTTGATAACTTGTTTCATCCAGCCCGTCAAGTGAAAATATAATTTTATCAGGCAGGTTGTTAATAAGTCTATCTATATTCTTTCTGGAAATTAAATTACCATTTGTACTTACAGATACATATATGTTTCTGCTTTGTGCATACTTTACCATCTCAGGTAATTGTTTGTTTAGATATGGTTCTCCTTGAAAAAATAATTGTATGTAAAAACCGGTGTTCTCTATTTGTTCGATAATTTCTTTATAGCGCTCAAAGCTCATAAATCCCAATGAGCGCGTTAGTTCGCCGGTTCCTGAAGGACATTCTGGGCACTGCAGGTTGCAAAAATTGGTTGGTTCAATCGAGTATGTTAATGGCATTCCCCATATTATTGGTTTACGGATTACACGCGATAAACCGAAAGATAAAATAATTTTCAGCGCATTTAGGAAACGTATAAATGTAAAATATTTTATAAAATTAATTTCCATGCCGGCAGTAATTTCTCAAATGAAAATACTTAAAACTCAACTCGTATAAAAGCTCTGCAGCCCTCTTCAATGAAAAGACGAAATGGAATCGATATCAATTT
The DNA here is from genome assembly GCA_013388515.1 of Ignavibacteriaceae bacterium. Taxonomy (GTDB): domain Bacteria; phylum Bacteroidota; class Ignavibacteria; order Ignavibacteriales; family Ignavibacteriaceae; genus XYD12-FULL-36-8. Next base: position 15,191 of record JACAFC010000028.1, read on the forward strand.
ATTTGTGATGGTAAATAGATTTTCTTAGTTTTAATCCAGAAATAAAAAGCTTTCGGAGTACAAATGTTTATAGATTTTAAAGAGATTCAAGGCAACACAAAACTATTTCTGGACTATTTGTACGCATTTGAAAATGTTCAGCAGTACTATAAATATAATTTTCGTGATAAAGAACAATACATTGCTAAATTTAAAGAAATCTCCGATTCACCTAAAGATTTTCGGCTCGAACTTTCCTCGATTATAAGTGATCAGTATAAGGAACTTGAACCGTCCGCTAAAACTTTAAAAAACATTGAGTATTTAAAGAAGAAAGAAACAATTGCTGTAATAACTGGCCAGCAGCTCGGCATTTTGGGCGGCCCTCTGTACACAATCTATAAAATAATTACAGCTATAAAACTATGTTCACATCTTTCTGAAAGATTTGATAATTACAATTTTGTACCTTTGTTTTGGCTTGAAGGCGATGACCATGATTTTGAAGAAGTGAGAGTGGTTAATGTTGTTAATGAGAATAATGAAATTGTAAAGCTTTCTTATAATGATGAAACAGCCGATGAGGATCAGAACAGGGGAAGTATTGGCTTTCTCAAGTTTAATGAAACAATCAGCCAATTTATTAATGAATTTGCCGCTCAATTAAGGAACACAGAGTTTAAGGAATCTATTGTTGAAAAGTTGAGTATGCTTCTCACTCCAGGCAAAACATTTAAATATTCATTTAAAGAAATATTGTTCTGGCTCTTTGATCAATATGGATTAGTTATTTTCGATCCTCAAGTTGCCGAAGTAAAAAAATTGTTGATCCCTATTTTTAGAAATGAATTAAATGATTTTAGAAATCACACTGAAAAATTGGTAAATATTTCAGCCAACCTGGAAGAAACTTATCATGCTCAAGTAAAAATAAGACCAATAAATTTATTTTATAATTATGATGAGGGCAGATATTTAATTGAACCTGCTGAAAATGAATTCAGGCTCAAAGGTAAAAGGAAAAAATTCACACTTGAAGAATTAAATAAGTTGATTGATACAGAATACGAAAAATTCAGTCCAAATGTATTGTTAAGGCC
>JACAFC010000269.1 GCA_013388515.1 Ignavibacteriaceae bacterium
GGGCGCCGTCGGCCGTCACCCTCTCCCATCCTTCAGCCAGGGTGCCGGCCGAGCGCACGGCGTATCCCTGTTGCTCCATCGCGCGCGCGAGGAAATGGCGCAACGACTCCTGGTCGTCGATGATCAGTATCGAAGCCGACATGTGGATCCTCCCTATGGGATCGGATCGGGCAGCCTGAGTGTCACCCGGGTTCCTCGCCCCTGCTCGGAGGCGATCTCGATCTCGCCACCATGCTGGCCAACGATTCCGCGGCAGACGTACAGGCCAAGACCCGTCCCGGTTGGTTTCGTCGAGTAGAAGGGTTCGAAGACGTGGGCGAGGTGTTCGGACGGGATTCCACCCCCCTCGTCCTGTATCCAGATGAGAGTGGAAGGCCCCCCGCCGGGGTCCTTCCCCCAGACGACCTCGATCCGATGGCCAGGCTCGGATGCCTCGGCTGCATTGACGAGCAAGTTCACCAGGACCTGGAGCAGCCGGTCGGCGTCGACCTCGATCTCGGCCTCCCGGTCCGCCTCGGACATCGGTTGCATGACCAGGCTGAGGTTGTGTCCGTCGAGAGCAGGCTCGACCGCTTGATGCGCCCGCAGGATCAGGTCCATGACGTGGATGCGGCTTGTCCGCAGAGGCTGGCTCCTCGATGGCTCCAGAAGGTCCCGGACGATCCGGTCGAGACGGGCGATCTCCTCCTGCACGAACTTCAGGTCCCCCTGGCTCTCCGCGGGAAGGGATCGGGATAGAAACTCGACTCCGGCGCCGATCGCGGCCAGCGGATTGCGGATCTCGTGCGCGACAGATCCGGCGAAGCGGCCTAGGGCGGCCAGCCGGTCCAGCCGGCGGACCTCCGCCTCCATCGCGCGGATGGGACGCAGGTCCGAGAAGGTCGCGACGATCCCCCCGGGCGCTCCGCCGTCTCCGTTGAGAGGAACCACGGTCACGCTGATGGGGAGCTTCTCCTCCCCGGCGACAATGCTCGCCTCGGCCTGGGTGATCCGTTCCTGCTGGTCCAGCCCCCGGAGGCAGTGGCGCACAAGCGAGGGGGCCTGCTCCGCAAGCTCCTGGACGGGCCGCCCGATGACCCGCGCGGCTTCCAGGCCGAGAAGCGAGAGCGCCGCCGGATTCGCCGCGTTCACCCGTCCGCTCCCGTCGGTGGCGAGCAGTCCATCTCCCATCGCCTCGAGGAGACACTCCCGAAACTGTTGCTCTTGCCGGCTCCGGCGGCTCTGCCGCACGCTGTCGAGGAGCGTCGCGGTCTGAAACCCCAGCTGGGCCAGGTCAAAGGGGTCCTCCCTTGCTTCCGTGTCGCAATCGGGTCGGATGGCGAGGACTCCAATCACGCCGCCATCCTCAGGGCACGGCTCGCCACCCTGCTCCCCGTCCCGAGCCCCTGCGCGCAGCGGGAGGAGGAGGGGAAGGCAAGGCAACGCCGCCGCGCCTGTCCCGACAGAGGCGGCGGGCCGCACCGTCTCTCCGGCGAGGGCGGACTCCCAGGCCGTGCCTCGAAGAAGCTCCGGCGGCCAGGCGACCGCCTCGCAGTGCGGGCCATCGCTCGACCGGGCCCTGTACCCCTGAAGCCGGCCATCGTCGCGTCGTGTGAGCAGGAGCACCTCTACCAGACCATAAGCCTGGCGCAGGTAGAGGGTGATGGTCCGCAGAGTCCGTTCCTCTTCCGGCTGCCGCAGGAGCGTCTCCGTCAGCTCCCGCAGGGCTGCGAGGCGCACATCCTCCTCGATGAGCCTGCGCTGCTTCTTCTCGAGAAGCTCCAGGATCGGCCAGAGGACTTGCTCCGCCTCCGCCTCAGGCGCGAGCGCTGGGACTTCGGGGATGAGCGCCCTCAGGTCTTCCAGACGCGCGCGAAGCGCGGCCCTTTCGGGTCTCTCGACCCGCAGGGGAGAAGGTGCTTTGCTGGGCAAACCGACGCCCTCCGTTGGGGTTCCCAACGGATATCGGCGCTGCTGGATGTGCTGTTGAGGAACTTTCCGCTAGGCGGCCAGGTGCGAAAAGAGCCCCCGATGTGCCATCGCCCACTGGGTCAGCCGCGCCACACCCTCCGTAGGAGAGACGACAGGCTCCCAGCCAAGCTCCCGGCGGGCCTTCTCGATGCTCGAAATGTAGACTTTCTGGTCACTCGGCCGCCAGGGCCCGTAGGCGCAGCGGATGGGGCGCCCGAGGTGGCCTCTCAGGAGCTCGAGGAGTTCGAGCAACGACAGGGTGTTCCCCGGCCCCCCGCCCATGTTGTAGACGCCGACCTGTGGCCCCCTCTCGAGGAAGAGCTCATAGGCTCGGATCAGATCGTCGACCCAGAGAAGATCGCGGACCTGGCGCCCATCCCCGAAGAGGGTCAGCGGTGCGCCCACTATTGAGGCGAGCACGAACCACGCGACCCAGCCCTGGTCCTCCATTCCAAACTGCCGCGTGCCATAGATGCACGACATGCGGAAGACGCCTACGCGCAAGCCATAGAGGTGGCCATAGTCCTGCGCGTAGAGATCTCCGGCGAGCTTGGAACATCCGTACGGCGTATGCTCGCAGAGGTCGATTCCATAGTCCTCGGGGATCCCCCGCTCATACTCCCCCGCGAAGAGATAGCGATCCTTCGCCTCCTGGAGGGGAACGCGATTCACGTTGGCGCCATAGACCTTGTTCGTGGAGCAGTAGAGCACGGTCGGCCGCCGCGGGGAAAGCCGAGCCGCCTCCAGGACGCGGAATGTACCGAGAGCGTTGGAAAGGAAGTCGGTTTCCGGATCGACTGTCGAGGTGGTGACGGCCGTCTGCGCTGCGGCGTGCAGGACGGCGTCGGCGTCCCTCAGGGCGAGATCCATGACGCCGGGATCCCGGATGTCGGCTCGGATCCTTTCGACGTTCGAGATACGCCCTAGGTAGTCCCAGTTGAAGTTGGCGTTCGGATCCTCCCGACGGAGGAGACGCCCCCGCGACAGGTTGTCCACCACGACCACTGAGTAGCCTCGCGCCGCGAAGCTCTCCGCCGCGTGTGAGCCGATGAACCCCGCCCCTCCCGTCACAACGATACGTGCCATTGCCGATCTCCCAGGCCGCCATCGCGGTACGGGGCCAGCCTATCGAGCTCAGCCTCGCCTAGCAAGCGGCGCGGTCCGAGCGGAGGCGTGGGTCCGCTTGCGCTGCTCGTCCCGGAGGCCTAGGGACCATTCCCCGGGGCGATGCTCACGCTGAAGCCGTGCGCCGCGCCGGTTTCCTGCTCCGGAACATAGGCATAGCCAAACAGGACCCCGCCGAGCGGGATCTCCACTCCCCCGCTCAGCGTAGCCGGCTCAGCGCGCCGGTCGCTCCGCAGGGCGAGGCCCGCCAGCAGCGAGGATCCGACCGGGCCTCCGACGCGGAGGCCGGCCAAGGCCCGCGCTTCGCCTTCGCGTTCGGCGAGGAGGCTTATGGCGAGGCGGCTATGCCGAGCCAGCGCCATTGCGGCGCCCAGGGCGATTTCGGCTGGAAGTGGATAGCGGTCCTCCTCCATTTGGCAGTCTGAACCGAGGTTGCGCCCGCAGACACCGAAGGTGACGGGGCCAGCGTCGTACGTGCCGCCCAGTCCGAAGGCGACGCCTCCACCGGGCCGCCCGGGCAGATGCAGGCGCAGCAGGTGAAGCGAGGCGCCGATGCGCAGACCTGGCGCGACGGATCGCGCATACCCAAGACCCCCGACGAGCTCGGCAGGGTCGAAGGTCCCCCTCTCTCTGCCGTCCGCGTCATAGGAGGGCATCGCCCCGGTGTGCAGGGCTGAGACGTCCAGAGCGCAGACGCCCCCCAGCAGCCCCATGCTGGCGCCCGCCCAATCCAGCTTGAGGCCCCACATCCAATCCTGGTGGGCCATGCCGATCGAGGGGGAGGTCTCGGCGGCGAGCCCGGCCGGGTTCGCCCGCAAGGCGTCGGGGCCGCCCGCGGCAGCGCCATGCTGGCCGCCCCAGGCGATCTGAGCCGATGTGACGGGTCTTCTGAGCGACTCGAAGGCATAGAGGCCGCCGCCAGCATTGGATGGGGCTGTAGCGACGCATGTGACCATGACCACAAGAGCCGCGGGGATGAGGTTTTGGGATGTGCCGATCCGGTCTGCCATGGTCCGGCAGAGGACCGCGATATTCGTGCCTAACGCCGCAATCTATCGCCCGCACGCTCGCGGAGCGCAACTGGCTTGATCGAAATGGGTTGGGCGTCACGAGGTGCGAGCGTGGATCGTTCCCTCTCCTCCCGGAGGGGTGGTCCTCGTGCAAGATGCACGGCATCCGGGCAACCTGCCGGCGACGGGGTTCACCTCCGCGATTCGCCCGCTGCCTCGACGGTCAAGCGGATCCCCTCAGCGAATCCGACAATGGGCGCGAAGCCCAGGATCTGCCGCGCGAGCGAAACGTCGGCTTGCGAGTCGCGAACGTCCCCCTTCCGTGGCGGCGCAAAGACGGGCCTTGGCTCCCGCCCCATCAGCCGCCCCAGAGAATCCAGGAGCGCGAGCAGCGAAATCCGCTCCCCGCACGCCACATTGATCGCCTGGCCGCTCAGGCCCAGGCCGTCGAGTGCCTTGAGGTTCGCGTCGACGACGTTGGCGACGTAGGTGAAGTCGCGCGTCTGCTCCCCGTCCCCGTAGATCGTCGGGGATCGCCCCTCCGTGAGAGCCCGCATGAAGAGCGGGATCACGGCCGCATAGGGCGACTCCGGATCCTGCCGCGGGCCGAAGACATTGAAGTAGCGCAGCGTCACGGTTCGCATGCCATAGAGCTCGGCGTAGAGACGCGCATACTGCTCCGCGACGAGCTTCGAGAGGGCGTACGGCGACCGCGGTGCGGGGGGCATGCTCTCGCGCTTCGGAAGCTCGGGCTGATCGCCGTAGACCGATGAGGACCCCGCCAAGACGAATCGCTCCACGCCGGCCCTCCGGCAGGCTTCGAGAAGGATGAGGGTTCCGTCCGCGTTCACCTGATGCGTGGTCCAGGGATCGCGCACCGATCTCTCGACGGAGGGAAGGGCCGCCTGGTGGGAAACGGCCGCCACGCCGCGGATCGCCTCGGCGACCGTCGGCGCATCGCGGACATCTCCCTCGATGAAGGCGACGCGATCCGGGTACCGCGCGAGCAGGGCTTCCACGGTCTGTCGCCGCCCGGTCGAGAGGTTGTCGAGGATCCGAACCGCACGGCCACTCGAGGCAAGGCCGTCGACGAGATGGGAGCCGATGAATCCGGCCCCCCCTGTCACAAGGACTGTCTCCCTCACCGTCGTCCGCCTCAGAGCCGGAACAGCTTCGGGCTGTCCACGCCCTTCCAGACATTCCGCGTGTCGACAACCAGGCGGCTCTGCTCCAGGACGCGCGCGTAGTCAATCGAGCGGTGGTTTGTGATCACCACGGCACAGTCGTACTCCCCCAGAACCTCGTCTCTCAGCTCGACCGACTCCAGGCGTGCCTCTCCGAATTCGAGCTCCGGAACCCGGGGGTCGTGGTAGTCGACAGTGGCCCCCATCTCCTTGAGCAGTCCCATGACATCCAGAGCAGGCGACTCGCGCACGTCGTCGATGTCGGCCTTGTAGGCGACGCCGATCACCAAGATGCGGGCCCCATTGACGCTCATGCGTATCGAGTTCAGGGCTCCGATGATGCGGGAGAGAACCTCTCGCGGCATCTCCGAGTTCACCTGGCCCGCCAGTTCGATGAAGCGCGCCTCGAACCCCGCGGCCCGGGCCTTCCAGGACAAGTAGAAGGGATCGATCGGGATGCAATGGCCCCCTAGCCCCGGCCCGGGATAGAAGGGCATGAAACCGAACGGCTTCGTGGCGGCCGCATCGATCACCTCCCAGACATCGATCCCCATGCGGTGGCAGAGGAGAGCCATCTCGTTCACGAGCCCGATATTGACGCTCCGGAATGTATTCTCCAAGAGCTTCACCATCTCAGCCACCCTCGGCGAGCGGACGGGGACGACGGTCTCGAGGGTGCACCCGTAGAGAAGAGCCGCCAGACGCGTGCACTCGGGCGTCACGCCGCCCACGACCTTCGGTATGTTCCGCGTCTGGTAGATCGGATTGCCAGGATCGACCCTCTCCGGCGAGAAGGCCAGGAAGAGGTCGGTCCCAACCTTGAGCCCCGATTCCTCGAGAGACGGCTGGATGAGCTCCTCCGTCGTGCCGGGGTAGGTCGTGCTTTCCAGGATGATGAGCATCCCCGGATGCAGGTGGCGGCTGATCTGCTCGACCGCCGACACGATGTACGACACGTCGGGATCGCGGGTCTTGCGCAAGGGCGTCGGCACGCAGATGTTGACGACGTCGCATGCGGCCAGCGCGGCGGCATCGGTGGTCGCGTCAAGCCTTCCCGCGGCGACCAGCGGGGCCAGGTCCTCCCCGGGCACATCCTGTACGTAGGAGACGCCGCGCATCACTTCCCGAGCCTTGTTGGGATCGGCCTCCACGCCTGTCACGCGGAATCCCGAGCGCGCGAACTCGACGGCCAGCGGGAGACCCACATATCCCAGTCCGATCACCCCCAGGTGCGCGGTCCGCTCCCGTATCTTCGTCTCCAGATCCACGGTCTCCCCCTCTTTTCCCAGAACTGATCGGTTGGCGATGGCCACGCTTGAGCCGGATCCCGCTCGCGGGCGCATGGACCAGCGGGGGCCTTCCCCGGGATCTTAGCTCCCCCGCGCCCGCCACCTCTTCCGGACGATAGAGCAGCGCGCCATGGCGGGCAATCATCCCCATTTGCCTCTGAATCGGCGGAACCGTATGCTGTTCTTGACAGTTGAAAGAAGGCCAACCGGCCGAATGGAGTTGTGCGGCGCCGCGGGCAGCGCCGCAGGGAGATCGAAACATGGGATGGAAGCGGACGGGCCTCGTCGTGAGCGGATGCGTCTTCCTCGCGGCGCTCTTGATCGGGGTCCTCTCTCTCAACAACGGGATCGCCTCCGGCGGCACCGTCTACACCCAGCTTCAGGTTCTCACCGAGGTCCTCCGCCTGGTCACAGAGAACTATGTCGAGGAAGCCGATGGGACCGCTCTGGTCGACGGGGCGATCGCGGGCATGCTCGACAAGCTCGATCCGCACTCCACCTATCTCGACCCGGAGCGTTACAGGCGCATGCAGGAGCGCAACCGTGGGACGTACTATGGCATCGGCGTGTCTTTCGAGATCGTCGACGGCGATCTCACGGTGGTCTCCGCCATCGACGGCTCCCCCTCCCACAAGCTGGGCATCCGGCCTGGCGACGTCATCGTCAAGATCGATGGCCGCTCGGCCAAGGGGATCAAGCAGGAAGAGGTCTTCGACAAGCTCAGGGGGGAGCGGGGAACGATCGTGCACGTCACGATCCGTCGCCCTGGAGAAGAGGATCTTCACGAGTTCGACATCGTGCGGGACCAGATCCCGATCTTCAGCGTCCCCTATTCGTTCCTGCTCCGGCCAGGCGTCGGCTATGTGCGGATGATCCGCTTCTCCAGCACGACCAGCGACGAGCTTGAGGAGGCGCTCCAGAAGCTCGAGGCGCAGGGGATGGAGAAGCTGATCCTCGATATCAGAGGCAACGCAGGCGGTTTCCTCAACGAGGCGATCGAGGTGGCGGACAAGTTCCTGGCGGCAGGCAAGAAACTGGTCTACACCCTCGGTCGCATTCCCGACTCGAGCGAGGAATACTACTCCACCGGGCGCGGGAAGCACACGCGCTACCCCCTCGTCTTGCTCATCGATCGCTATAGCGCCAGCGCTTCAGAGATCGTCTCCGGGGCCATGCAGGACTGGGACCGAGGCCTCGTCGTTGGCGAGACGAGTTTCGGAAAGGGGCTGGTTCAGCGGCAGTACCAGCTCAAGAACGGCGGAGCCCTCCTGCTGACCGTCGCCCGCTACTACACGCCAAGTGGCCGGTTGATCCAACGCGACTACTCCGACAAGGAGAAGTACATGAGCGCCGACGCCGACGAAGGCGACGAAGAGACCCCTCCGAGCAGCGAGCCGGACGCGCGGCCGGAGTTCAAGACCGCCGCCGGTCGGGTCGTCTACGGTGGAGGCGGCATCACGCCGGACGTGAAGCTCACCGAGCGATGGATCTACAGCAGTCTGCAGCGCACACTCGATCGTTCCTACTTCGACTTCGCCAATCGCTGGGTCAACGAGACTCGCTACCAGCCGCCCAGCTTCGACGAGTTCCGCGAGGATTTCGAGGTCACGGATGAGATCGTGCGCTCCTATGAGGCCTTCTTGAAGGACCGCGGCATCAAGTACGAGCCGGACAGCCTCAGGGCGGAGATCGATCAGGTTCGCTCCGGGATCAAGCGTGAGATGGCCCGCAATCTCTGGGGAGAGAACGAGCGCTGGCAGATCCTGATCGAATCGGATCCGCAGGTTCACGCTGCCATCGCGGCCTTGCCGCAGGCCGAGTTGATGGCCCGCAACGAGCCGACCGGGGACTGGCAGACGCGGTCGCGCTAGATCCGTTCGATCGCGCTCGCCGGATCCTGCGCGGGGGGCGTTGCGGCCCCGGGCCTCCCACCGCTCCGCCGGTGGCGGGGACCCCAGGGCCGGCGGCTTATGGAGCGCTGGCCGTGGTGACCATGATTTCGTTCGAGGGGCTCGTGTGCCCCCCCCTGTCCCTCACGAAGATCCTGTAGTAATAGTTCTGGCTCGTCTGGAGTCCCTGATCGATCCACCTCGTCCGCTCCGCTTCGGTAATCGTCGCGATCAGCTGGTCATCCTCTCCCACTCCGGCGCTCTGCGAACGGAACAGGCGGTAGGACTGAAAGTCCCTCTCTTCGCTCGCCGTCCACGAGAGCCCAATGGTCGTCTGCCCGACCGGGTCGGGGGCGCTGAGGGTCACCCCGGCCGGGTAGAGATCGTCGATCACCGCCGTCACCTCATTGCTCGCGGAGGAGGCCCCCAGCGCGTCCACAACCTCGACGACGTAGCGGTAGGTCGTCCCTTCCGTGAGCTCGCTGGTATCGGTGTGGTTCGTCGTCCCCGACGACTGGATCGTGATCAGAATCCTCCGGTCCGGATCGCGAAGCACATCGCTTCGCTCGCCTCGGATCACGCGGTAGGCGGAGAAGTCGGCGTCGAAGTTGCGGCTCCACGTCAGATGCACCTCGCGCGCCGTGACGCCGAAGGGAGGATCGAGGACGACCGCAGCCGGCGGGTCGTTCGCCATCGGCCGGCCCACCACCTCGTTGCTCGGAGTCGAGAATCCCAGAGGATCCACGAGCTCAACCACGTAGTAGTAGCTCGTGGCGGGCTGTAGCCCTGTATCGGTGCAGCTCGTCTGGTTGCGCGAGGAGATCTCTTGGATCAGTCGTCGAGACGGATCGGTCGCCACCCCCGGGCTCTCCGACCGATAGACGACGTAGCGCGCGAAGGGGATCCCTTCCGGGGCGCGCGACCAGCGAAGCGTGATCTCCCGCGGCCCCGGGCTCGTTGGCTCCTCGAGCGCGACGGGGGGAGGATCGGCGTGCACGGTCAGCAAGCGCGGCGCCGCGCGCTCAGGAGCTTCGTTGCCGGCTTCGTCACGGAAGTGCCCGACCATCTCCGCGGCAAGGAACTGCTGCGAGCTCTCCGCTTCGTACGCCAGGGTGTAGACGCCGTCCGCAGGCGCCAGATCCGGAGCGATTCCATCGTCCCGCATGGCCCGCCTGGGCCCGCCGCGCGCGATCTCGACCTCCGCCTGGCCGCCCGCCTCCCCCGCCACGAGCGTGAAGACGATGATCTCCCCCGGCGCCCTACTCTCGCTCCCGGAGAAGCTGAAGTCGCTGATCTCGGCGTGCGTGTCCAGCCGGATGGCGTCGTCGACGATCTCCGATGGATTCCCGTCGACGTCGGTGAAGCGCGCGTAGACCCGCTTCTCTCCGTCCCCCTCGTCGAGCGTCCAGGCGAGCCGGGAAGCGAAACCGATCGGAGACGATCCGCGCAGGTCCGGGGCCGATCCCAGCGTCACCGCGACGGTTCCCGTTGGGCCGCGCAGATCCAGCAGGACCGAGCGGCTGTTCGTCACGGCCCGACCGTCAGCGATGGCCAGGGCATAGAGACCGGGGGTCGCCAAGGTCTCGCGGGACCGGACCCCCTCCAGACCATTGTCCAGCACGGCGCTCACGGAGAACCAGGCGGGCGTTCCGTTGACGAGCCCATCGACGGAACAGGGGCTCGTCGCAGAGGAGTCGGCGAACTCCACCTCGCCTGAGACTGGATCCTTCCGGTAGACGCGGTAGGACCGCACACGATTCGCCAGCGAGGAGTCCGCCAGCCGCCAGGAAACGGCGACGCGGCGGTTGCCGACGGTCGCGGCGATTCGGGTCGGCACGGGCGGCATCAACCCGCCCGCCGCAGGATCGCGGGGATTCTGGCCGACGTCGAAGGCATGTTCGTTGGAGCAACCTCCGCCGCCTCCCAGCAGGAGCATCAGGAAGCCCACGGTCGCCAGCCTCCATCTCGCGCTCATCGCGTCCCTCCTCCCTGAAAAGGCCAAAGCAGCGAGAGGCCGATCCCTGCCGGCCCATCCTCCCGCAACGCTAGGCCGGGGCCATCCTTCCCCCACGGGGCGAGCCCCGCATAGGTCCCAGCGGACGGCTCCGGGAAGAAGAGATAGGCATCGAGGACCGAGAGGGCATAGACGCCCACGGTCGCGGCCAGAAGCACCTGCCGGCGGTCGTAGGCCCGTTCGGCCCTTCCTTGCGCCCGCTCCATCTCTCTTCTCTTATCGGCGAGCAGGGTGACGTTCTCCTCAGCCAGGTAGGCATCCCGGGCCGTTCGAAACGCCTCGACACGGTCGCCGTAGTCCTCGTCCAGCCACCAGAGTCCCCCAGCCGCTCCGACGATGCCGAGCAGGAAGAGAGCCCCCTTGCCCGGCTGCTCGGCGTACCGCTGTCCCCACCCCGGAATCACGGCGGAGCGCGCCGCCGCCTTCCAGCGCCGCTTCGCCACGAGCTCGATCGACAGATCGCGCACCTCGCCGGGTGCAATCTCGATCGTGCGGCGCCATCGTTCGAAGCCGCTGAGGGTCGCGCTCACCCGGTAGGTCCCCTCGAGACCTCGCTGAAGGTCCCAAGGGGTCGTGCCCCGCCATCGATGCGCCCCCACCAGCGTCACAAGGGCACCGGATGGCTCCGATCGGACACGGAGGACGCCCAGAGGCGCCATGAGCGTGGGAGGGATCTGTCCTTCTCCGGACTCCTGTCCCCGGGCTGGATCCGATCCTGCTAGTGTCGCGAACAGAAGCCAGATGAGCACCGCTGTCTGGAGCCTCCTGGCGCTCCCCTTCGCTGCAAGTCGCATCGATCCTCCTATGGTCTCAGCGCGCTCGCCGGCAGGCTTCTCTCACGCCCGAGCAGACCGAGGGCTTGTCAGGCGCTCCTCAAGAGCGACGACCGCGCTGAGCAGACAGAAGAAGCCGGTCAAGCCGAAATCGAGAAACCTCGTTCCGAAAACGTTCGCAATCAGAAGCGTAAGGATGACACCGTGGTACGCTCGCCCAAGAGCCAGCCCCCGCGGCCCCCGCTTCTGGACTGCAGCGCCTAGTTTCCACGCCCGGAGGAAGATCCACAAGAGAAGGAAGAGGCCCGGAAACCCCATCTGCCCAGCAACCTCGATGTAGAGGTTGTGCGCGCTCTTGTAGTTCCCCGCGGCGATTCCTGTTGCGATCGAGAGGTTCCCATACCCGACGCCGATCAGGGGGCGCTCCACGATGAGCTCCGCCGCATCGCGCCAGATCGAGAGGCGCCCTCCCGACTCCATGTCGATTGCAATCTGCCTATCCTCAGCGGCTGCCGCTTGCCACACCTGACTGACTCTATCCCGCACGAAGGACGGAGCCCACAGCACGCCGCTCAGGAGAAGGGCGATCAGGACGGCGCTGCCCGCCACGCTCGTGCGAAGCGCCTGGGGAACGGCGCCGATCAGAAAGGCCAGATAGGCGCCCCGGGAGTTGGGAAGGATCATTCCTATTGCGGGGAGCAGGCCGGCTAGGGCGCCGCCGAGCCTCTTCCACCCCTTGTAGGAAGGAAGCAGGCAGAGGCCGAAGACAGCCGCGAGCGCCAGGTAGGCCCCCATCTTGTTGATGTCACCCAGGCCTCCGGGAGTGCGCGTGCCCCACCCGTCCCGGATCGTCTCCTGGATCGGTCCGATGATGGAGAGAGCCCCGCTTAGGAGGAGGCAGCCCACGAGGCGCCAGAGCGCCCTGCGATCTCGCACGAGGGGGAGAACGACGAAGAAGATGAGGAAGCCGCAGATGACTCCCCAGAGGTACTTGAACCTTACGATCCCTCCGGCCCAGCGATCCGCGTAGATGAACTCGCCGTAGAACCACGAGACCATCAACCAGCCGAGGAAGAGGAGGATGGGGAGATTGAGCGGTGTCGCGATCAAGACCCGTGCCTCCCCACGCAGCGCCAGGGTCAGAACGCCTAGCAGCGATCCGAGCACGAGAAGATTCGCCGTGTTCAGAAACGGCACCGGGGAGACGGGCAACCACTCCCCGAAGGGAAGCGCCAGGCAGATGACGTAGGGGAGCCAGCGGGGACGGGCCGCGAAGAGCCCGCCGAGGACGGCGACCGCAGCGATCTTGGCGAGCCGGTGCGTCGGCTGGTCGAGAGCGTAGCCGAGGAAGGCCAGACCGTAGGCGATTCCGATGGCAAGGACCGTCGCGCCTGCGGTGATGAGGGTCGCCCGCGTTCGCTCCGCGATCTCGGGAGCCGTCGGCATCTCGCCGTAGGCGACTCCCCGATCGGACGCTCCTGGCGAGGACCTCTGATGCGTCTGCGACATGCGCCTATCGCCCCTCGACTCCATCCAGGCACGCGACCGTCATGCTCTTCCCTCCATCAGGAGGCTCGCGGCGGTCTCAGCCTCTCTCTGCGCTCCCAGCCTGGGCCCCAGCCTGGCGCTCAGGCGGCCCAGAAGCTCCAGGTCCTCGGGATGAAAGGTTCTGCCTCCGGCAGGACCGCACCCAAGAATCGCGATCAACCTGCCCCTCGCTGCGATGGGATAGAAGATGCGTAGCCCGTGCCGCTCGTGGAGCTCCTCGCACGCGATGTGCAACGGAACCTCCTCGATCGATGCGGCCTCTCCCGTGATCACCAGGGGGCGTGTACGCCCTGCGAGGGCTCGGACCAGGGGGTGAACGGTCTCCAGGATCGGGACTCCGCCCTCCTCGACAGGAACGAAGGCGCGAGGCTGGGAGCGTTCGGTCCAGAGCGCTAGGTGGATCGGCCCATAGATCGATTGCAACGCTGCCCGCAGCTGCCCCAAGAGGGCCGCCGGGCTCCTTGTCTCCTGCACCCCGCGGTCAAGGCGGTCCCAGGAGGCCTTCTGCGAAGGCGAAGGCGCGTACAGATGGCGATCGAGGAATGTCTGCACAGCGGTCCGCAGGCCAGGGAAGACCCAGACAGCGAGGGCCCCCGCGAGCAGGAGGGCGCTTCCCGCCTCGTACCAGAATGCCTCCGTCTCCCCTAGCCCGCGCAGCAGCTTCGAGATCAGCGCCAGGCCGATCAGAAAAAGACCCAGCGCCGTCAGGATCGCCGGGGAGTAGACAACGGGATGGCGCACCGGCACGCTCAGCTCCTCCCTCCACTTCTTCCCGAGCGCCAGCATCGACAGCGCCACGGCGCCGAAGAGACCGGGTAGGAAGAGGATCGCCACCCGAACCGGCTGCTCGCCATAGAGGAGGGTTTCGGCCAGCAGATAGAAGCCGATCAAGAGGGGCGCCAGCACGGCGTAGATCACGTGGGCGATCCGCCTTCTGCCTTCAACTCGAGCCGCCTCTAGCGTGGCCTGCAGGTTCCAGAGGACAATCGCCAGCCCGACGAGGGCGTGCAGAATCTGGACGCGTCCATGAGGGGTTTGCACCCTGAGAACCCCATGGGCCTGCCGGGCCTCCTGGAAGGAGAGCGGAGTGAGCCACACCCCCCCGATCAGCAGGCCGATCGCCGTGAGCCACAGGAGAAGAACGAGGGCAGCATCCGTGCTCCGGCCCCGCGCCCCCTCCGGGCGACCGAAGCGCAAGGAGAAGGCGACCCACAGCGGCATGCCCAGGAGCAAGCTTCCCCACGTGAGACCCACTAGGTACGGGCGCACCGCCTCCCATGCCTCGATGCTCAGAGCGCCCAAGCCAAAGCAAGTCGCACCGAGACTGATCGACGCGAGCGTCAGCTCTCGGAGTCCGGGATAGCGGTCTGCGCCGTTCCGGCTCAGGCAGAGAAGCCAGAGCAGCGCGGCCGCGGCGAACCATGGTGCCGAGAGCATCCCACCGCGCGGCCGGGGCTCAAGGCCTCCGCAGCCGCTCCACCTCTCGGCGCGCTGCCTCGGCCAGCGGCGAGGAAGGATACGTGGCGGCCAGCTCCTCGAGGATCTGTGCCGCCCGCTCCCGATCCCCAAGGCGCTCCGCGTAGATCCGCGCCGCTTCCGTCAACGCCGCCGGATTCCTCGGGTCGCGCGGGAACGTAGCCGGCAGCGACAGCAGGCGCTCGGCCGCGGCCTTCCACTCCTCCAGGAGGATCAAGGCTCGGGCAGCGCTCTCTTCCACCAGCCGGAGAACTCCCGCCCCCGGCCTCTCCCTCCGTAGCTGTTCGTAGTCTTCGAGCGCGCGCTGGAGCGTGGCCCGGGCCGTGCTCTCCTCGCCGATCTGTCGATAGTGGGAGGCGATCTCGAGTGGGGCTCGAATCGCGAAGGGGCTCGTCCTGTAGTCCGTCATCAGGGACCGATACCGCGCGAGCGCCTCCGGCCACCGGCCCGCCCGCGAGAGAATCGCCGCGCCCAGGGCCTCCGCCTCGGCACACCGCTCCGCGTCGGCTGGAAAGGCGGCTTTCACCGACGACAGCGCCGACAAGGCCTCGTCCGTCCTTCCCAGCACACCCAGGCAGTCGGCCTGACGGATCCGAGCCGCCGAGGCCAGGGGATCGGTCGGGAATCTTTCCGCCATCTCCGCGAAGGTTCGCGCGGCAGCGGCGGGGTTCCGTTCCCCCTCTTGTTGCAAGGTACCCAGGACAAGGAGCACCCGGGGCTCCATGTCCCCGACGCCGCGGGTCCGCCGCGCGCGCTCCAGGTGCTCGGCCGCCTTCGCGTACTTCCCCCGGTGCCCCTCCACGGACCCGAGCTGAACCCAGGCCAAGGCCGAGGCGGCATCGTCGGGGTTCTCCTGCACGATCGTCCGATAGTAGACCTCCGCGCGATCGAGCTCCGCCGCGGCTTCCTCTTGCCGACCCATCTCCCTCAAGAGATCGGCGGCAAGCAGAGGGGCATCCTGAACCGCTCCCACCGGCCGTCCGTCGGGGCGACGGGCGGGCAGCGTCGAGGCCATCTCCTGGTAGAGCCGGACGCACGCATCGAGGTCCCCCCGTGCCCGAAGGACGGCCGCTAGATCCGCATGGAGTCGGAGCGTCAGGTCCAGATCCCAGGGATAGCGCTTGCGGGCGCCATCGAGGACGCGGATGACCTCAGCGTCCTCGCCGCGCATCTGATGGACGCGGACCTTTCCCCTCTCGGCATGAGCCTTGATCCGACCGATGGCGTGCGCCATCGCAGTGTCCCGGCCCGCCTCGTCCCCCTTCGCATCCACAACTCTTTGGAATGCGTCGAGAACCCGCCGGGTCTCCTCTTGAGTAGGCGGAGTCGCGCGCTGCATCCGCAGGGCTGCCTCCATGCGCGAGGCCTCCCAGTAGGCGCGCTCAGCGCGATACAGATCCCCATGGCCCTGTTCGGAGCATCCGATCTGCAGCAGCGTGGCCGCGACCACGCCGGCGGCAAGACAGGCCACGCCTCCTCTCCCGAGACCAGCCACGCTCATTCCCCCCTCTCCGTGACGTAGAGACGATAGAGGCGAGAGCCCGCCCCCACGACATAGAACGTCGCCACCATGTAGAGCGCCGAGGCCCCGACCAGCATCCAGGCGACCATCTCCGGGCTCATGGAGCGGACGACCGAGTCGGCCCGCCGAAGCATCGCCGAGACAGGGACCTGGATCAGGTTCGGAATCAGGACCGCGCCCAAGGTCGCCACCGGCATCCTCCCCATCATGGAGAAGCTCCGTCCGATCGCTCCCCCAACGCTTCTCCCCCCGACCAAGAGCGCCAGCGGCACGTAGAGGAAGAAGGCTTCGAAGAGCGAGCCGAGGCCGATCGACCCGTACCGGAAAAGGCGCATCCGGGTCGCGCCGATTTCCTGCGACCCTCCGAAAAGAAGACCGGGCAGGACGTACAGGAGCAAGGCGAAGAGGACGATCAGGGGGAGTCTGGCGAGCAGCAGGCGCCCGTAGGCCTGGCGAGCGCGGCCGTAGGCGCCGCCGGACGGTTCCGCAGGGTGATCCGTCTGCCAGGCGATGAGAAACGCTGCTCCGAGCGTCCAGGAAGCGACTAGGAGATCGATCGCAAGGGCAAAGTAGGAGAAGAGGCTCGGAAGCGCCAGATAGAAGGTCGGATAGTGAACCACGGGCTCCCCGCCCAGCAAGCGGAGGATCGGCATCAGGAACGGGGCCAGGAGCGGTCGATGAAACTGCGTCAAGAGGAGAATCACCCCCGCCTGCACGAGCCACAGCAGCACGAACGGAACCCACTGCCGCCCGCGCCCCACGCAGCGCGTCGTCTCGATCCAGGACCACAAGAGCAGGCTAACCTGGTGCATCCCGCCAACCGTCCTTTCCCTAGTCGCGAATCAGGCCCGGAAGATGCCGCAAGATCTCAGCGACGAACCGGCGGTTCCACTGCTCCGCCTCCCCCGGGGAATCGGTCTCAAGCGTCGAAACCCGCATGAAGATGCCATAGAGGCGGTTCTGGCGCAGCCCTTGCGTGAAGAGACCCCAGCGGTATCTACGAACGTCCTCGCCGGCCGCGCCGACGGGCCGGTACCACAACGTGGCAACACGCTCGGCCCTGCTCCCCTTGCTCGCCAGAAACTGCGATGCCTGGATCCCCCGCTGGAGAGATTCGAGGTCGAGCGGCGGAAGCTCACTCGTCCTGTATCCCTGACTCCGGTAGCAGAGCTGCGGATCGTGCCCCCCGAGTCGGCGGTTCACGAAGTAGATGAGGACGATCCAGACGGGGACGCCATCGGGTCGGAGATAGCGGCGCACCAGCAGATCGTCGTGCTCCAGATCATCCAGAACCATCTCGGAAAGGGGCACATCGACCCCTCGCAGGCCGG
Organism: Ignavibacteriaceae bacterium; assembly: GCA_013388515.1. Lineage (GTDB taxonomy): Bacteria > Bacteroidota > Ignavibacteria > Ignavibacteriales > Ignavibacteriaceae > XYD12-FULL-36-8. Next base: position 17,112 of record JACAFC010000269.1, read on the forward strand.
CGATCTCGAGGGGGAGCAAGGACAGATTCGATTCGGCGCCTCGTCCGGGAGGCACCACGACACGATAGAGACCGACCAGACCGAGGACCAGGCCGGGGAAGACCAGCGGCGCGAGGCGACCTAACATCGCAGAAGTCCCTTGGACGCGGCCAGCATCGCGAAAGCGAGCAGGAACAGGGCGAATCCCCCCGCGGTGTGGAACGCGCCGGCCGCTTCCTGCGGTCCCGCGATCCCCGCGTAGACGCAGAGCGCAGCGATCCGCACGACATTCGCCACGACGGCGATCGGCAGAGCAAGGGCGAAGAGGATCACTCTCCTGAAGGCGCCGCAGCGGGCCAGATGGGCGAAGAGCGCCCCGAGGGCGAGCAACGCGACGAGCGAGCGGAGGCCGGAGCACGCGTTCTCGACCTCGAGCACTCCCCCGGGGAAGATGAGGTTCACTCCGTCGCGCTGGACGATGACGCCCATCAGCCTGGCGATCGCCACGGCGCCGCGCGCCGCCCCGAATTTGAGCTGGTAGCTGAGTCCATGGACGAACCAGGGCATCAGGGGGAGCATGAACAGGAGAAAGGCGATCGGGAAAAGGAGCCGTCTGAAGGAAGCGACGCCGTGGATCTGAAGGGCCGCCCCGGCGATGGCCAGCACAAGCGACAGGCCCTGCAGCGCCACGACATCCCCCCTGAGACCCACGACCTGCAGAAGGGCGGCCGGCGCCAGCAGGGCGGCGCCCCACCAGGTGGCGCGACTCCTCTCTGCGGTCAACCAACTTCGCTGGCGCCAGATGAGCCAGGCCGTCACGGGTGGAATCAGAAAGCCATGGGAGTAGTTCGGATTGCGCATCCAGAGACCCCAGAGGTCGGCCAACGTCGACGGGTAGGCGAAGGCTACGGCCGTCGCGGAGAGCGCCCAGGCGCCGACCAGCCAAGCCCCTCGTCGCAAGGGGCCCGCCTGAGCGAGCGCTGCGCTGCCGCCCTTCCCCTCCGCGCTCACCCGTCCGCACCCCGCCGCTGACTCATGCCGACTCATGAGGTCCGCCGCTTCCCATAGCGGTAGCCGTAGTAGCGGTGGTTGTAGTAGTACGGCATCAACTCTTCGACGTTGTTCATCAGGAGCCCGCGTACGTTGCCCGTGAACTGCTTCTGCAGCTCCACTCCCCGCTCGACGAGATGGCGCGGCGTCGATCCCGCCTTCAGCACGATCAGGACGGCGTCGACGAGCTGCCCGATGATCAAGGCGTCGGCGACCGGCACGTTGGGCGGCGAATCCACGATGACGAAACCGTAGCGCCGCGTCAGCTCAGGCAGGAGCCACGACAGGTTCTCGTAGGTGAGCAGGTCGTTTCGAGGAGCGACGTGACCTCCGAGGGGGAGGACATGAAGATTCGGCAAGGAAGTTCTCTGAAACCACGGCTCCTCGATGCGGCGGACTTCGAGCGCCTTGATCACGCCCGGATCCTCTCCCGAGAGGCCCAGGACCCTCCCCAGGGCCCCGCGCCGGAAGTCCAGATCGACCAGGAGCACGGGCAGATGCGGATCCTCCGCCGCGGCCGCCGCCCCAAGCAAGACGCACGTCGTCGACTTCCCTTCGCCCCCGCGCGCGCTGGTGATGAGCAGGCTCCGCACGAGGCCGTCTGCCTCGCTCCTCAACTCCAGAGCGACCCTCCGCATCTCCTGGAAGGCCGGGGAGTCGTGGAGGTAGGTCGCCAAGCGCACGCCGTCCCAGACGAAGGAGCCGTTGCGCGCCCCTTTGCGAATCAGGTCGACCTGCGGAAGGGTACCGATCACCCGCAACCCCAGAGCGCGCTCCGTTTCTCGCGCGTCGCGGAAGGTGAGGTCATGCCGCTCGATCAGCGCGAGGGCGCCGATCCCGAGCGCCAGACCGATGATCGTCGACAGGACCGCAACCGCCACGCGGTTCGGTTTGAAGGGCTTCATGGGGCGCGACGCCGGCTCGAGAACGGTCAGGCGTCCCGCAGCCTTCGTTGCCTCGAATGCTTCGCTGATCTGGCTCGAAGCGATCTGCTGAACGAACGCGTTGTAGAGCGTCCGATTGGTTTCGACCTCCTGAGTCAATCGCCGGAGGGTCGTCTCCGTTTGCGAGGTGCCGGAGACACGCGCCTGGTAAGAGTCGAGCAGCGCGTCAAAGGTCGCCAGCCGGCTCGCAGCGCCCTCCGCTCGCGCCTCCGCGACGATGGCAAGAACGGCCTCATCACGCAGCCCCGCGCTCGTGGCCAGCCCCGATTCCATGAGATAGGCGCCCGCCGCGTCGCGGACCTCGTCGATCTTGCGGGCGATCACGAGCGCGGCCGTCTCTTTCCCCTGGCCGACGCGCGGCCCGGGCGTCAGCGTCGCTTCCGCGTAGGCGCGCTCCAGATCTCTGATCTCTTCGAAGAGGGAAGACCATGGAGCCCCAAGGCGCCCGCGGAGCATCGCTGCGACAGCGGTCGACTTCGCTTCGAGCGCCGTCCTTCGGGCATCACGGTCCGCACCCAGGCGGTCGAGGGCGGCGGACGCCTCGGAACGGAGTCGGCGCGCCTCGGCGACGTTGCTCTCATTGATCAAGCCGGCGTTGACCACGACGGAGGCGACCCCCCGCTGAAACTCCTGCAGTCGCTGCTCCGCTTCGCTCAGTCGCTGCTTGTAGACGACGAGCTGCTCGAGGCTGAAGTCGTGCAGCGATCGAACACGCTCCAGTTGCGAGGACCTGTTGGCTTCGATGACCCCGGTCGTCAGATTCTGCGCGATCTCCCGCGCGCGATCCGGATAGTAGTCGGCCACGGTTATGACCACGACGTTCTCTCCAGCTCGACCTCTGGCGGTTCGGATCGCCTCGCGCAACCACTGCGTCAAGCGGAGATCTTGAAGCTCCTCGATCGTCATGTCCGGGTACTGCTTCCGGCTCTTCTCGACCCAGCGGCGGAGGCCGGGATCGTCGCGCAGGCCGCTCTGATCGGCCACCTTCAGGAGGAACTCGTTGCTCTGCATGAGCGACTGCAATCTCGGAAGCTGTTCCTGCGCGCTACTGACGGGGAGAATCCCTTGGAGATCCCGGCTCACCGGCTGCGGAAACTCCAGGAGGATGGTCGCGGAGGCCCGGTACAGGGGACGCATGATGCTGGGATGGCCTACGACAATGCCCGTCAGCAGTCCGGCGAGCGCCGGAGCGAGGAGGACCCAGCGGCGACGCCAGAGGATCGTGGCCACCCCCCTGAGATCACGCCCTTCCGTGATGACCGCAGATGTCTCCATGGCGCCTGCCTCCTACTCCGATGTGAGGACGTCCGAAATGAGGAACAGGTTCAGAACATCCCGCGACAGCCCGAGGATCTCTCGGGTCGCGAGCCACGCGGCGCCCGTCCCGCGCCTGCGCTGCGCCGGCACGCCGATGGCGTCGCCGGGCTGCACAATAAAGTCCGACCGCCCGGCCTCCAGGTAGCGCTCGACGTCCACTTCGGCGACGAAGCTCTTCCCCTTCGGGTCGCGTCCGACAATCCGGACATGCTCGAGATCGGCTCCCGGCCCCGGCCCCCCGGCGAGACTCAGCACTTTGACGAGGTCGAGCCCCGTTCCGACCGCGTAGGCCCCAGGCCTGGCCACCTCGCCGATGACATAGGCCGCCCGCCCGAGCTCGCCCCAGGGGCCGCCCACCGCAGGGACGTAGATCACATCGCCCGGCACGAGCGGGGGCAGCGACCCGAAGTCCCCCGTCTGGAGCGCGTCCGTGAGATCAACCGTGAGGACGGTCTGCTGTTCTCCGACCTTCCGGAAGATCTGGACGCGCCCCAGATCGGCCGTGGCGCCCAGCCCGCCGGCCGCCCCCAGCGCCTCGAGAATCCCGGGAATCTGCTCGAAGCTGTATCGCCCGGGTGCCGTCACGGCCCCCGAGACCGTGATCCGGCGGCTGTTGAACGCCACCATCTCGATCGTCACCTGCACAGGTCCCCGCAGGAGGTCTGTCAGGCGTTCCTCGAGGTACCGTGCGAGCCCGGCCGGCGAGAGGCCAGCGGCCTGCACGTCGCCCAGCGGAGGGAAGGTGATCGCGCCGCCGGCGCGAACCGTCACGGTGCGACTGAGGTCGGGCCTCTCCCAGACAGAGATGCTGAGCACGTCCTCCGGGTTGAGCACGTAGCTGTTCTCGGTTTCTCCCTCTCCCGGGCCGGCGACCATTGTCGTCAGCAGGCAAAGCAACGCAAGGATCCTCGCCATCATGCCTTCCTAGCCTCCTTCCCCTCGTCCTTCGAGGGAGACGTGCGGGGAACACCCGGCAACTCGAATCCGCCGCCATTGTTGCGCGGCCTGAGCAGCCGCGGCAGAGCAAGCCTCAGAGCGTCGATGTCCAGCCGCCAGTTCCGGTGACGACCGTAGTAGTCGTCGTAGAGAGGAACTTCTTCTCCCGCCCCCCCGACAAGCTGGGCGGGCCCCGTCAGCCCTGGGCGGCGCGCAAAGCACCAGGCGCTCACGCGGGATTGCTTCCACGTGTCGCTCTCGATCAGGTGGCAGGAGGGGCCCACCAGGCTCATGTCCCCCTTCAAGACCGACCAGAGATAGAGGATCCGATCGACGCGCGCCTCCTCGAGCCACCGTCTGATCCGCCTGATCGTGGCTCCGCCCCGAGGGGACTCCTCAAACTGCAGAGCGTAGGTCACGAAGGGGCGTCCCGGTAGCGAGTGCTTGCGCCGGTCCCTGTACCTGCGATCGATGGGGACCCCGGCAGGCGTCGCCCTTCGATCGCGCATCCTCCGATTCAACCCGATCCTCTCTTCCCGCCTGAAGACAACCCGTCCGGGCCCAAGGAGGGCGAGGAGACCGTAGATCAAGCCAGCGGGAACTGCCAGGAGAGCGAGGCCCAGACCGGCGGCAAGCATGTCGAGCAGCCGTTTGCCCGGAGCGCTTTCGCAGACGGCATAGGTCTCCGCGGGAGCCGCACACACCATCTTCCGGGGCTCGGACGGTAGCGGCTGCGGCTCCTGGGGGACGTACTCCGGCACCAGGTCCTGCAGCGCCTTGCGGATCTCATCCGGCGGCGCCTCCTTGGCCAGTTCGATGAGTTCCTCAACCCCGCGCTCGATCAGGCCGGGATCGACCTGCTCGAGCTCGCACCGCAGGATCTTGGCGTGGCGGGTCGTCCGTGTGGTCTCCGCGGCGGTCAGGATCTGCTCGGTGAGCTTCTCCCCCGGACGAAGCCCGATGAACTGGATCTGGATGTCGCGATCCGGCCTGAGACCGCTGAGCCGGATCAGCTGGTGCGCGATGTCGAGAATCCTGACCTGCTCTCCCATGTCGAGGATGAAGACATCTCCCGCTTGGCCGAGCAAGGCCGCCTGGATCACGAGCTGACTCGCCTCCGGGATCGTCATGAAGTACCGCCGTGCCTCGGGATGGGTCACCGTGAGCGGCCCCCCGCGCGCCAGCTGTCGCCGGAAGATCTGGAGCACGCTCCCCTCCGAACCGATCACATTGCCGAACCGGACGGCGACCAGTGTCGTCCCGGACCGCGCGGCCATGGCCTGCAAGAGCATCTCGCACGCCCTCTTCGAGGCGCCCATGACGCTCGTGGGATGCACCGCCTTGTCGGTCGAGATCAGAGCGAGAGTCTCCACTCCGGAGGCCACAGCCGCGCGCGCCACGTTTCGCGTTCCCAGGAGGTTGTTCAAGATGGCCTCGCGTGGACTGATCTCGAGGAGGTTGACATGCTTGTGCGCGGCCGCGTGCAGAACGAGGCTTGGCCTCTGGGCGAGCAGGAGCGCCCGCATACCCCTCTCGTCCTTGATGTCTCCCACAGCGTGGAGAAGGTCGAGCTTGGGATACGCTTCCTTGAGCTCGAGACCCAGGTAGGTCAGGCCGTTCTCGTTGTGGTCCAGCATCACGAGGCGCCGGGGCGCGAATCGCGCGAGCTGACGGCAGAGCTCCGACCCGATCGATCCTCCGGCCCCGGTCACCAGGACAACGCGCCCCTCGATCGCCTGGCGGATCCCCGGTAAGTCGATCTCCACGGGTTCCCGGCCCAGCAAGTCCTCGATGCGGATCTCCCGGACCTGATCCAGAGCCCCCTTGCCCTGGATGTAGTCGACCAAAGCGGGAACGGTCTGGCAGGCGATCCCCTTCTCGATGCAGGTGCGAGCGACCTGGCTCACCAGCCGCCCAGAGGCTGAGGGCGCCGCAAGGATCACCGCATCGACTCTCTCCTCTTCGAGGATCCGGGGCAGATCGAACGTGGTACCTAGGACCTCGATGTTCTCGACCCGGGCGTGGAGCTTGTCGGGGTTGTCGTCCAGGAAGCCGATGGGGCGGCCGGCGTAGTTGAGGCTTCGAGCGATCTCTCTCGCCACCATCGCCCCCACGTCCCCCGCGCCCACGATGAGGACCCGGCGGTCCGTCTTGGATCCCCAGGGCATCGGATACCGCAGGAGCCTCCAGGCGACGCGGACTCCCATGACAAGGACGATGGACAAGATCCAGGCCAGGACGATGACGCTTCTCGGCAGCGGTTGCGGCCGGAGCGCTTGGTTGGCCGCATAGAGGACCAGAAACGTCAGCGTGAGGGCGTTCGCGATCGAGAGGGCGGTCGGAAGCCCCGCGTACCTCCAGAGGGTCCTGTGGACCTTGAAGAGATCCAGAGAGAGGAGACCGACCAGTGTGGCGACAGCGGAGCCCAGGAGAAGGCCGCCCTGGAACTGCCCCGGGATCCTCCCGTCGAACCTAAGGAGGAGCGCCAGGCAAACGGAAGCGATGAGCAACCCCCCGTCCATTCCATGAAGCAGGATCAGTCGCAACCGCTTCCGCACGAACGTCCCTCCTTGGGCGCCTTTGCAGCGGCGCCTCCGGCGCCCCAAGCACCCGGTGCCGCAGCCCCTCCCAAGGCCCACAACATGGGATTATCGGCGCAAAGGGTTGCCGGGTCGAGCAATGGTGCGCTCCCGCCTGGAGTCCCGAAGGGGCGCAGCTACGCCGCAAGCTGCGATGCCGACCCGTCCCCCCTGGTAGGGGTCCCTCCCGGGCCGATCCCCCCGGTCGCCACGCTCCCGCATTCCAGGGACGCGATCCCTCGATGACGGCGTTGACACAGCCCGCCCGCACGGCGATTCTGGCCGAGCCCAGCGGCCTTCGAGGCCCAAAGGAGGCGGCATGAACGAAACCCATTCGTCCCCCGGCGACTCGGAAGCTCGGTTCTCAGCCCCGGCCCACACCGACTCCGGGCCCAGCCCCGTCACGAGGTTCTTCCGCGCGATCGGACTCTCACCTGAGGCCTACAGGCTCCCCTACCGCAGGAGCGACTGGCTCGTCCCCTTGCTCATCGTGCTCCTCCTCCACCTGGGAAGCGGAATCGTCTTGCGGGACCTCTTCGTCCAGGCGCAGATCGAGCAGGTCCGAGCGATGCTCGAATCGAACCCACGCCTCTCCGCTGAGCAGAAGGAGGAAGCCATCGAGCAGATGACCGGGGGGACGGCGGCCGACCGGATGGGATGGGGGGCGGTCGCGGGATCGGTGGTCATGCCCGTGATTGGAGCCCTCCTCGGCGCGGCCGTACTGCTCCTGATCCTGAACTTCGGCGCAGGGGGAAGCGTCCGCTACGGGCCTCTCTGGTTTCTGATGACCCTCTCCCTCGCCCCCACGGCGATTCACTCGGTCCTCTTCACGATCCTGTCGCTGTCCCGGGGCAGCGTGGAGGTGGCCTTCGGCCCAGCGGCCCTCCTGCCCTCCGATGCGGGATGGATCCGCACGTTCCTGCAGACGTTCGACTTCTTCGGCTTCTTCTGGGTCTTCGCGACCCAGTATGTCGGGGTGCCGGTCGTCACGGGGCTGCGCCCCCGAAAGGCCCGAACGGGTCTCGTGATCCTCTGGATCGCCTACGTTCTCTTCGCCTTGCTGGGGGCTCTCGCTTCCGGATGCGCAATGACGATGGGAGGAGGAGGCGCGTGATCGCGCAGCAAGGGACGGCGCCGCCTCAGGCGTGCCTCTGGATGAGATGGAGCAGGTCCTCGTGCAGAGCGCTCCGCTCCCCCTCGTCCAGGGCCAGGAGGGTGATCTGACGCAAGGAGCACCCCTCCAGCAGCTCGTCGATCAGGGCCGAGAGGGCGGTTTGAATCGTCTCCCTCCTGGTTCCCTTTCCGGCGCCGTGGAACGAGTGGATGAGCAGATGCGTCCAGTGACGGACAGCCGCGACCTCCAGCGATCGGCTCAGCGCCTTCGCTGCCGCAGTCGCATCGACTCGAAGGTCCTGCCCCATGACGGCCGCGTGGATGACGCCTGCCAGCGGAAGCGCGCCCGCCCCCGTCACGGTCACCTCGCCCAGGGGAATGGGCCCCTGACGGACCGCGGCAAGCTCGATCTCCTCTCCTCCGGCCTGCTTCACCTCCAGGGCCGCGCCGGCGGCCATCCAGAGGTAGTCATTCGTGGGAAGAACCAGCCCCTGGGCTTCAGGCCAGGGTTTGGAGGCCAGCTGGATCTCGATCCGCGTCTGGACCAAGTGGAATGACAAATCGCAACCCCTCCACAGATGCCAGGGAAGGCCTGACCGCGGGGATCCACCCGCTGGTCGGCGCGCTGCTGGCTGGCGTCCTTGCCCTCATCATCTGGTCGCTCTTCCGGTCGCTCGGGATGCTGGTCCCGATCGTCGCGGCCGCGACCCTGCTGTGGCCGCAGCGCCGCCAGGCATGGGCGCGCTCCCTGCTCTGGCTTCTCGCGCTCTTGGCCGTGATCTGGATTCTCCACAAGGCCCGCATGGTTGTCTATCCCCTACTCGCCGGACTCCTCATCGCCTACTGGCTCGATCCGATCGTCGATCGACTGGAGCGCCGCCGCATCAAGCGCCGCATCGGCTCGCTGATCGCCCTGCTCCCGGCCTTGGTCGTCGGACTCCTCGTCGTCATCTTCGCCCTTCCCCTTCTGATCGAGCAGCTCGGCCTTCTCATCGCCGCCCTTCCACGTATCTACGACTCGGTCTGCGAAACGCTCCGGCCCTGGGTTGAGGCGGTGATCCCCTCCGAGGGAGCTGCGCGGTGGAAGGAGATCCTGGTTCCTGCGGGGGCCCACATCGAGACGATCGTGCGCGGACTGTGGGGCGGCGCCTCCGGCCTGGGGCGGGGCATCGGCACACTCGCGGGATTCCTCGGCATGCTCGTCCTCGCGCCGATTCTCGCCTACTACTTGCTGGTCGATTTCGATCGGGTGCGGACCCTGCTCCCTGCGCTCGTGCCGGAGCAGAAACGGGCCTGGGTTTCCGAAGTCGTGTCCGTCTTCGAGCAGACAGTCAGCTCCTACTTCAGGGGACAGGTCCTCGTGGCGATCTGCGTCATGATCCTGTTCACTGCAGGCTTTCTCCTCATCCGTCTCCCCCACGCCGTAATCCTCGGCGTCCTGGCCGGCCTCCTGAACCTCGTCCCTGTCATCGGATTCTGGACGAGCGCGGCCCTCTGCGCGGCCGCCGCTCTCCTCAGCGGCGAGCCGGGCCCGATGCTCTTGAAGCTGGCCATCGTCCTCTCCCTCGAACAGGTGCTCGAGGCTCAGGTGCTCACCCCCCGAATCGTGGGGCGAGCCGTTGGGCTGAATCCTGTGATCGTCTTGCTCTCGGTCCTGGTGTGCGGGGCCGTCCTCGGTCCTCTGGGCCTGATCCTCGCAGTCCCCGCCGCCGCCTTCGGTTGGAGGCTGCTGCGGCGTCGCGCCCCCCTGAGCGGCGCCCACTTCGCAGGGCCGCAGCCGCCGTTCCCTAGGTCGGAATCGCCTCCTCGTCGATCGCCCGGCGATCCATGACCCGGATCCACCCTTGCTCCATCTTGAGCCGCAGGGGCCCGGGCGCGAGACCCGCCACGATCCTCCCCGGCTTTTCCAGCAGGGGAATGACGCGCGTCTGCCGCAGCAGTCTCCCCTCGGGAGGCAGATAGGCAACGAGGAAGGAAGCGATCGCGGCGACGAGGAAGAGGCCCCTGACGAGCCCGAGGAGGCCGCCCAGCCAGCGATCTCCTGCGCCGCGGTCTCTGCCGCCCTGCCCCCCGGCCGCCGATCCAAGGACGCGGAGAACCGCATAGGAGAGAAGCCCCACAAGCACCCCCGTCACAATCACGGCCCCGGGCACGCCCTGTATCGTCGCCGGCAGGCGGCTCAGTGCAGGACGCGCGAGATGCACGCCGAGAAGAATGCCCCCCAGCCAGGCGGCCAGGGAGAAGAGCGACTCGACGAAGCCGTTGCGGAAGCCCGCGAGGAAACTGAGGCCGACGAGGATGACCAGACCCAGATCGGTGACCCCTACCATGGACGACTCCTCCCCCAGAATGAGCGTGGCGTGGGGCAACTGTAGATCCCTGGCTGGCCCGGCACAACCGCGGAGAACCCCGGAGGGCGCAGGGAGGGAGTGGAATGCCCGCCTGGCGGGTCCGCCTGGCGCCGCGGGACGGTGCTGACGGCGCGCGGCGAC
>JACAFC010000149.1 GCA_013388515.1 Ignavibacteriaceae bacterium
GATTTACACCGACTCCGCTATTTTGGAATTTCCAATGTAAAGAATCAGGTTGAGTTAATACCTGGCTTGAACTAAAAAAGAAAGTAACTATGGTTAATAAATATAACCCTGTACGGGTTTTATTATTTTGTTTTTTCATTGTTTTGGCCCCAAAGTATAGATGATGAGAGAGTATTTCGAGGTGCAGAATGTGAATGATAACTTTCCATCAAAAGTATTCCTTTTGTTACTTTAATATTTGAAGGAGAAAAGTTAGAGTCAAGTTTTCAATAAAAACACTTATATAAGTTTTGCCAAAGAAATTATCAAATAACAGAAATAGTAATGAATGGGGAAAATCAAAAGCATCCTTTACTTCCAGTCTGCTGTAAAAACAAGTTTTATAAAATGTATAGTAATGTTGTTTTGTAGTAATAAAAATTTCATTCTCCCAAACTCCCTGCCCATCTCGCCCCAATAAAAATTTATTTCTACCACAAACTAGGCGAAAACAAAATCAAAAGTTAAATGAAATTTTACTATACTGAAGTTACCAAGGGGATTAGTTCAGAATTAAAGAAATAATTACCAAACTCTCAAGGACGATTCCTCGACAGAGTAAAAGTTCACAGATATTCTGTCATGGTGCGACCATGACAGCTTCAAAACACTTCTCGTTATTATTTTCATCAAGTCCCTTTTTTAGTTTTTTGAAAAAAGATGGCTTATTTTTCGGCAGTAAAATTTTAATGAACTCCGATAAACCCCGAAAGCGAACACTAAAATGAAATCAAATTCTAAAGTAAAATTCGAAACTAAGTGCGTTCATTCCGGCATTTCCGAATATGAGTATGGACCCGTTGTACCGCCGATCTATCAAACCTCAACATTTAAATTTGAATCTGCCGAACATGGTGCATCTCTGTTTGCCGGTGAAAAGAAGGGCTACATTTACACCCGGATGCTTAATCCTACTATTCAAGCAATGGAAGATGCAATTGCTGAACTTGAAGGAGGATACAAAGCTCTTGGCTGCGGAAGCGGAATGGCTGCTGTTCACACTGTTTTTGCAAGCTTAACTCAATCCGGCGATCATGTGGTTTGTTCTACAGCGGTTTATGGACCAACAACCACGCTGCTTAATACAATTATGAAAAAGTATGGAGTTGAAACAACTTTTGTTGATACTTCAAATCTTAGCGAAGTTAAGCGAGCTATCAAACCAAATACAAAAGTTATTTATGTTGAAACTCCGGGAAATCCTACACTAAGCATTTCAAACCTTGAGGAGATTTCAAAATTAGCAAAACAACAAAATGCAAAACTTGTTGTTGATAATACATTCATGAGTCCGGCATTGCAAAATCCAATGGCTTTTGGTGCTGATATCGTTCTACATAGCTTAACAAAATTCTTAAATGGACACGCAGATGTTGTAGGAGGAATTGTTGTTGTAAAGGATGAAGAAACATATCAACACTTCCGTAAAACACTTAATCAGCTTGGCGGTGTAATTGATCCATTTAATTCTTTTCTTGTTCATCGCGGTATAAAAACACTTTCACTTAGAATGCAAAGGCATTGTGAAAATGCACAAATAATTGCTGAATGGCTGGAAAAACATCCGCTGGTAAAATCAATTAGTTTTCCTGGTTTAAAATCTCATCCTCAATATGAACTTGGACTGAAACAGCACAAGGGTGCTGGCGGAATGATAACAGTAGAATTAGCTGGCGGCTTGGAAGCCGGAAGAATTATGATGAACTCAGTTAAACTGTTTCAGCTTGCTGTTAGTTTGGGTGGAGTAGAAAGTTTAGTGCAGCATCCGGCAAGCATGACTCATTTCTCAATGGGTAAAGAGGCAAGATTAGCCGGCGGAATTACAGATGGTTTAGTTCGAATTTCTGTAGGAATTGAAAATGTGAATGATCTTATAAGCGATCTTGAAAGTACACTAAGAGAAGTTGAGAAAGCTAAACTTCGATAATGATTTTTATTGAATAGAAATTTCTTACTCTTTCTCCCTGGCACTCATCATATATGGTAGCAGGCTTAATCTTACTACAACTAAGACATAATGCAACATAATAATTTTGAATAAGACGTAACTTTCACTTAGTTTTACTCTCAACAATTCGAGAGAATAGAATGTCGGTACAACAATCTGAACGCTTAGTTTCGCTTGATGTTTTTAGAGGATTAACAATTGCAGGGATGATTCTCGTTAACAATCCTGGTTCTTGGAGTAATATTTATCCTGCACTTGGACACGCTCCATGGAATGGATGCACACCAACCGATTACATTTTTCCATTCTTTTTATTCATAGTAGGAGTAGCGATTACAATTTCCTTAACAAAAAGAAAAGAAAGCGGATTAGATCAAAAAAAGCTTGTCTTTCAAATTATTAAAAGGGGCTTGATGATTTATGCTATTGGTATTTTTATGGCTGCTTGGCCATTTTGGAATTTTACTGATAATAAATTTATTGATCTATCATCTCTCAGACTTGTAGGTGTTCTTCCACGAATTGGTGTTGTATATATCATTACCTCCCTAATTTTTCTTAAAACAAATATCAAAGTGCAAGCGATAATTGGTGTTATTCTTTTAATTGGATATTGGGCAATTATGACATTAATTCCGGTGCCAGGCTACGGTACACCAAATCTTAATGTTCCTGTTTTAACTAATCCAGCAACAGGCGAAATATTTGCACCCAATCTTGCCGGATGGCTCGACCACTTAATCCTTGGAAATCATTTATGGAAAACTGCCAAAGTATGGGATCCCGAAGGAATTTTAAGCACGCTCCCGGCAATTGCTACATGTTTGAGCGGTGTAATGTTAGGTCATTGGTTGCGCTCTAAAAATGATTCCTCAGTGAAAACATCATGGATTTTTGTAATTGGTAATTTTGCTATACTCTTTGGAGTGATTTGGGATATGTGGTTCCCGCTTAATAAATCGTTATGGACAAGCTCGTACGTCATGTTTACATCTGGAATGGCGCTTCTGTTTTTCGGAATGTGCTATTGGCTTATTGACGTTAAGGGAATAAAATGGTGGACAAAGCCGTTTGTGGTTTACGGTATGAATGCAATTACTGTTTTTGCACTATCGGGCTTAGTTGCAAAAACAATGGGAATTATTAAAGTAACAAACAAAATAGGTGAACAAGTAAGTTTAAAGACTTATCTATATGAAAATTTTTTCTCACCGTTCTTCTCACCAATTAATGCCTCGCTTGCTTGGGCTTTAACTTACATAGTTATTTGGTTAGGATTGATGTGGATTTTATATGCGAAGAAAATTTTTATAAAAGTGTAGTAATAAAATTACCATAAGCATAAATGGTTTTAATTATTTATCCGAAAATAAAGCGCATTCATATCTTCATATTGGTTGCGTATCAGTATCATAATTCTTAAGTTTTCAGCAGTAATTTCAGAATGTTTATAATTTATAACTAACAAAATCTATCACAAACTAAAGGAGCTAAGCTCTATGAAAAAAATACTCGTTACTATTATTGCACTATTCATTATCGTTGGTGTATCTCAAGCTCAAAACAAAATGTGTTTAAATATTGGAGGTAATGTATTGCTTCCTATGGGTGATTTTGGCGATGCTGCAAACCTTGGTTTTGGCGGTACTGCTCAGTTTGAAATGCAATTTATGCCTCAGCTTGTTGGAACCGCACATGCTGGTTATATAATTTGGGGTACCGACGTTGACGATGTAGATTTTTCTGCTATACCTGTAATGGTAGGAGCAAAATATTACTTTATGCCAAATAGTGGATTCTATGGTCATGGTCAGTTAGGGCTTTATTTCATGAGCGTAACCACTCCAAAAATTGTAACTCCTATTGGAACATTTGGCGGCGATTCGGAATCTGATTCTGAATTTGCATTATCTTTAGGTGCTGGATATGAATTGCCACTTAGTCCAAAATTAATGTTAGATCTTAGTGGTGCGTTCCTTATTATTAGCGATGCAAATAATATTAATTTAAGAGCAGGTGTTAAATTCTCTTTGTAAGAATTTAAATTAATTTATTCAAAGCGGTATCAACTAATAGGTACCGCTTTTTTATTTTTAAAGTAATTACCTCTTCTTTTATCTTCATACGTCCTTTCTTATTTTTGATTTAATAATTTTTTTAAGGAACAAAAATGAAATTTCAACGCTCTGCCGGCATTTTACTTCACCCAACATCACTGCCCGGAAAATTTGGAATTGGTGATATAGGAAAAGAAGCTTACAACTTTGTAGACTTTTTAGATCATTCAGGACAAAAACTTTGGCAGGTTTTTCCACTTGGACCAACCGGGTATGGGGATTCGCCATATCAATGTTTTTCTGCATTCGCAGGTAATCCGCTGCTTGTTAGTCCCGAAAAACTTCATGATGATGGATTCTTATCAGGTGATGACTTAAAGCATGTTCCCAAGTTTGATCCATCTTCAATTGATTTTGGAAAAGTAATAGACTATAAAAAATCGCTATTGAAAAAAGCGTATTCAAATTTCAAGCTTAACTCTAATGGGTTTGAAAAGCAGTTGGATAAGTTTTGTGAAGCCCACAAAGATTGGCTGGATGATTTTGCATTATTCATGGCAGCCAAAGAACATCATGGCGGCGGCTTATGGACCGGATGGGACAAAGATCTTGTACTTAGAAAAGAAACCGCTTTGAAAAAATGGAAGGAAAAACTTTACGATGAAATTCGATATCATAAGTTTGTTCAGTTCCAATTCTTCAAACAGTGGAAAGAGCTAAAAGAATACACTAATAAAAAAGGAAT
The DNA here is from genome assembly GCA_013388515.1 of Ignavibacteriaceae bacterium. Taxonomy (GTDB): domain Bacteria; phylum Bacteroidota; class Ignavibacteria; order Ignavibacteriales; family Ignavibacteriaceae; genus XYD12-FULL-36-8. The sequence continues at coordinate 4,790 of JACAFC010000149.1, forward strand.
TAGAATAATTGGTGATATGCCAATTTTTATTGCTTACGACAGTGCGGACCTTTGGGCGAATAAAAATCTTTTTACTGTAGATGAAAAAGGAAAACTTCTTACTGTAGCCGGTGTTCCGCCTGATTATTTTAGTAAAACCGGGCAGCTCTGGGGAAATCCTCTTTACAAATGGAATGAAATGGAGAAAGATGATTTCCGTTGGTGGAGGAAAAGATTTTCAAGTCTTTTTGAATTAGTTGACATTGTTCGCATTGATCATTTTCGCGGCTTTGAAGCTTATTGGGAAATACCGGGTGATGCACCAACTGCCGTAACAGGCAAATGGGTTAAAGCTCCAGGTGATAAGTTATTTGCAACATTAAAAAAATATTTAGGTGAACTTCCAATTCTTGCCGAAGATCTTGGAGTAATTACCAAACCGGTTAGAGAATTAAGAGATAAGTTTGGTTTTCCAGGTATGAAAATTCTTCAGTTTGCATTTGGAACAAATATGGAGACAAAATTCCTGCCTCATAATTTTGTATCTAATTGTGTGGTTTATACTGGGTCGCATGACAATGATACGACTAGAGCATATTTCGAAAAAGCTAAACAAGAAAACAGCGATTGTTACACGCACGTTAAAAAGTATTTGAATTACCACGGTGAAAATATTGTGTTCGAATTAATTCGGGCTGCATATGCATCGGTAGCAGATATTGTTATCATTCCTATGCAGGATGTTTTGAGTTTGGGCGGTGAAGCACGAATGAATTTTCCTGGTAAGCTTGGCGGAAATTGGACCTGGCGCATGCAGTGGGATCAAGTTCCCCACACTTTACCAAGTACTTACAAACATATGGCAGAATTGTATGAGCGTCCGCCAAAACCACAAAAAGAAGAAGAAATTGAAGTACATGATAAGTAGGCAAAACTATGTTTGATCTGCTAAGAAAAATTGTTAGTAGTGATAGTACTTCTCAAAATTCTTTCCCACTTGAGAAAAATTATTCCGAAGTAAAAAGACTGCAAGTAGCAACATGCGCAATTTTTTTAGAAATGGCCAAAAGCGACGACAAATGTACTGAAGATGAACGCCAGGAAATTCTTTCCATAATGCAAAATACTTTTAACTTGGAGAAAGAATATGCTTATGAACTTATTGAACTAGCCAAATCTAGGTTGGTTGAAAGCATAAGCATTTATGAATTCACCGGAATTATTAATGAGAATTTTTCCACGAATGAAAAATTTGAATTAATGAAAAATCTTTGGAGGTTGATTTATACCGATCAAAGGTTGGATAAGTATGAGGACCAACTGGTCAAAAAAATTGGAAAAATGCTTCATCTCGAGCACAAAGATATTATTGCTGCCAAGCTGATGGTTAAGACTGAAATAGGATAATTGGTATTGTCATTTCGATCCCGATTTCAATCGGGAGAGAAATCTTTAAGACCACTAACCTGCTAAAGCGGGATTCGAGATGCCGTTTCAGAAATTTGTTGGAATTATTTCTTCAACTCTTCTTCAATTGCCAAGATTAATTTTTCGTCGTCTGGTTTAACTTTACTTGGATATCTTGCGACTATTTCGCCATTCTTTGAGATTAAAAATTTCTCAAAATTCCATTTAATATCACTTGTTCCAGTTATATCATTATCAGTTAATACAGCATAGAGTTTATTTTTATCTTTACCTAGTACTTTGACCTTGTCAAACAACTTAAAAGTAACCCCATAATTCATCGAACAAAAGTTTTGAATTTCCTCATTTGAGCCTGGTTCTTGCCTCCCGAAATCGTTACAAGGAAATCCCAATATTTCCAAACCTTTTGGCTTATACTTTTTATACAATTCTTGAAGTCCTTTATATTGAGGAGTATAACCGCATTTGCTTGCAACATTTACAATCAGCAAGACTTTTCCTTTAAAATCGGAAAGGGAGATTTCTTTCCCCGTTATATCTTTAACTTTAAAAGAAGAGATATTGTTCAATTTTGGTTTCCTTACTGTTAATGAATCTGATTTTAATTCAGAATCTGAATTGTTATTTTTTGCTGTGGATAAAAAATTGATTGCAGTAATTAAAAAGATCAAAACTGCGAGTACTGAAAGCGATAATTTCAAATTAAGCTCCTTTTTAGATTAAACGTGGACAATAATAAAAAAGTTCAAACTATCTTTTCAAGAAAACATTTTATTAATGTGATTTCGAGTTTATTTGTATGGTTCAGTGGAGTGCTGTTCATTCTAAAATATTTTGAGGAACCTGTTCTAAAGATAATCTTTTATTCGGTTTTATTTTTGCTTGCAATTTATACCATCGAAAAAACCGAAAGATTTTACAGTTCTATCTTAAATCAGAATATCCTGTTTTTCATCACCCTGCTAATTGCTGCTTCTGCTATCATACTTTACAGATTGAATTATATAAACTATCCTCCGATAGCTGGATTTTTAATCTTGTGCTTAATAATATTTTATCATTTTTATAGTGTTAAGGTAACATTAATTCAGTTGGCGGTTTTTACTTTTAGTCCTGTTGTGTATTCTGAATTAAATGAATTCACAGGATTTTTTGCGCTATCTGTTTTAACAGCCCTATCAATTTATATCTCAGATCGCTTCCTGCAATCCATTAAACTGGATTGGAAATTTTTTCTGCTTGCATTATTATTTGGCGTTACTCTTTCTGCTCATTTAGTGATTGGATTCATCTACATAGTTTATCTGCTGTATATTTTTAGAAATGAGCTGGCTAAAGGATTAGTATTCGCGGTAATTATAATTGCAGTTTATTCTTTAATCACTTTTCTTGAAAGCTATGAGTACATTGGTGTTCAAGTTTCTCATGCTCACTTGCTTAGTGCCGTGCCGGTTTGGATTAAATTTTTACTCATTTTAATTACCGTGTATGTTGGCTGGATGGCCGCTGATTTGCAAGAAGTTTTATTCTCAAGCGGAGTTATGCTCTTTTTAGCTTTTACTTTTCAATTGGTTTTTGCTATTAACCAAATAGGTTGGAAGGTAAGCGAGATGAATTTTTCATTATTAATTATAGCTATCCCTTTTCTTGTATTATCCATTAAAGACTACAAAGTCGATAGATTTTTAGGAAAAGTATTAACTGAATTAAATAATCAAGATTTATTAAAAACCTCACAAAAATTATGACAAAAGTATTTTATTCAATTTTTTTACTCGCAGCGATAGAATTATTTGCACAAAACCCAAATCAAAAAACATTTTGCAATCCGATGGATATTAACTACCGCTACAACTGGGAACAGATAAATGATAAAATATCTTATCGGAGCGGTGCCGATCCAGTAATTGTTAATCACAAAGGAACATACTATCTGTTTGTTACAATTTCCGGCGGCTACTGGGAATCGAAAGATCTTTTGAATTGGCGGTACATAGAACCCAGCAAATGGCCTTTGGAAGATAACTGCGCACCTGCCGCACTTTCTGTTAGAGATACAATGTATATTTTCCAATCAACATTTCAGCAGCGCCCGATATTTTTTACCACTGAACCTGAAACCGGTAAACTAAAATTTTTTAACAGGTGGATGCCGCTTATACCCGATACGCTTGGCCCTTGGGACCCGGCAATTTTTTATGATGAAGATACTGATAGATGGTTTATGTATTGGGGCTCATCGAATGTCTTTCCAATTTTCGGGCAAGAGCTCGATCATAGCAAAAGATTAATTTACAAAGGTGAAATGAAAAAGCTGATTTATCTTCATCCTGAAATTCACGGCTGGGAAAGATTTGGACCGAATCATACATCCCCTATCAAACCTTTTATTGAAGGTGCATGGATGACAAAACACAACAGCAAATATTATTTGCAGTATGGAGCTCCCGGCACGGAGTACAATGTGTATGCAAATGGAACTTATGTTGGTGATGATCCTCTCGGACCTTTTACTTATGCACCATACAATCCTATTTCCTACAAGCCTGGTGGCTTTATGTGCGGTACAGGCCACGGGAATACATTTCAAGATAATTTTGGAAATTACTGGAACACTGGAACTCCGTGGATTGCTATCAATTGGAATTTTGAACGGCGTATTGCAATGTTCCCAACATTTTTTGATCCCGATGGACAGATGCATGCAAACACTCGCTTTGGAGATTTTCCGCATTTTCTTCCAACAAAAACTTTAACTAATAAAGATGAGTTGTTTACAGGCTGGATGCTGCTTTCATACAAAAAACCGGTGACCGCATCTTCTGTGAAAGATAATTTTAGTGCAGCAAATGTTACTGATGAAAATCCACGAACATTTTGGGTTGCGGAATCAAATAAAGAAGGAGAATCAATTACAATTGATCTCCAGAAAGTCTACAATGTAAAGGCCGTTCAAATTCATTTTGTAGATTATAAGTCGGATATTTTTGATAACGATTCCTCACGTGTTTATACTCAATACAAGTTTTACTCATCCCTTGATGGTAATAATTGGGATTTAGTTGTTGATCTTTCAAAAGTTAAACAAGACCGACCAAATGGATACTTTGAGCTGAGCAGTCCTGTTAATGCACGATACATAAAATATGAAAATGTTTATATTCCAACTCCAAATTTAGCTGTTAGTGATATTCGTGTCTTTGGGAATGGAATCGGCTCTTCTCCTAATGTTCCTAAAAATTTAAAAGTTGTTAGGGATAAAGACGAACGCAATGCTTTCATTACCTGGAATAAAGTTTCCGATGCTGTTGGTTACAATATTTTATGGGGAATTAAAAAGGATAAACTTTATCAAACATATCAAGTTTGGGCTGATGACAGAGAAGAATTAGAACTGCGTGCTCTAACTGTTGGGCAAGATTACTACTTCGCCATCGAAGCGTTTAATGAGAACGGAGTTTCAAAAGCAAGTGAGGTTGTTTATATAAAATGATGATGTTAAACCTCCAAGGTTTAGGCTGCAACCAGAATAGCAAACCTTGGAGGTTTCTGTATCTAGGAATAAAAATGGAAATCGTTTTTACACAGTTCACATTTTGTCGATAACTCCAAGTTTATTTCACCACTATCATCTTGAGAGTTTTCACAAAGTTATTCATACTAATCTTATACAAATATACTCCACTTGAGAGGTTGTTAGCATTGAACTGCAATTCATACTTACCTGCTTGCTTTTCCTCATTTACTAGAGTTGCAACTTCTCTTCCTAGTAAATCGTAAACTTTAAGAGTCACAAGGGCATCCGTTGGAAGCTGATAACTGATTGATGTTGTTGGGTTAAATGGATTGGGATAATTCTGGTCAAGTCCAAATTCTGAAAGCAAAATTGCACCACTTGAGTTTGAATTCTTCTGCATGTTTAGATTTTCTCCGCTCATTAAATACTTACTCTCTGTTACGAGATCATCGTCTGGGTATTTAGCGGCTAATTCCTGAAATGATTTTACAGCATTTTCTACATCATTAAGAAACTTTAGGTAAATATATCCAGCATTAAAAATTGAGAACTTGTCTATGTATGAATTAAGGTTATAGTCCTTTTGGATCCTCTGAAAGTTTTCTATGGCTTCTTTGTACTTTTCTTCCCCTACGAGATATTGACTTTCTAACTCAAGAAATACGACAGCTAACTCCTTGTTACTGACAGCAAACGACTTAACATCTTTATTAAGATAATTCAGGAAACCATCTCTGTTAGAAAGTCTATAACATTCCTCTAGCCTAACCAAGGAATAAGCTGCTCTAGGATCGCTTGGTTTTGTGTTTACAAAGTTTGAATAAGCTGCTATTGCTTCATCAAACTTACCTTCCAATTGGAGGCTATATGCTTTTTCCAAATCACTATCGATTCCGTTATTAATATTTTGGCTTGATGTTACCTCATTTTCCGTAACACTAGCTTTTTGAATGCCAGTAGGAGGGTTTGATAGATAGGGAAAATAATCAATTGTTGATTGTTATGTATAAAACTCGTTACTGTTAAATGGACTTCCCCAGAAATTTATTTCAGCCATGATATTGCAGTTATACATCGCACTCAACTCATAGCCGGTATTATTATAAATACTATTAAAACCACCGTATGGTGAACTACCTAAGTAAAGATTACTCCAATAAGAGGCATTAATACCTCTACCAGAATTGTTGTTTATATTGTTATCCCCATGTCCCCAGCAACAACCAGAGGCATTCCATGGTACTAACCGTGCAGAACTGTATGATGTAAAGTTTAATCCGCTACCAGAATGACCATTTATTACATTATCATATAAGTATGGACTAGAGTAATAACAATAAATGCCATGATATCCATTATTTGAAATTGTATTATTGTAAATCTTCAGTGATGAATATGAAAGATAGACACCTCGATTTGTATTGTACTCAATTCTGTTATCAGAAATTGCTATTGCAGGAGTTCCGACATTGTAAAAAGCTAAACCAGTCGAGTTACTTAAAAAGCTGGAATTTTTAATATCGGGCAAACTAGAATAACATGTAATACCAGTTACTGCATTTTGAATATTACCATATTTAATACTTCCACTTGAGCCAGAGTTAAAAACCAAGCCACCCCAACTTTGACCAGATGCTCCCCAGAATGTAAGTTCATATGATAAACCGCTTCCATAATAACCATATCCAGGTGCCTTGGCTTTTAAGTTTCCATTAATAATCAAGGATGCGTTATTTGTAAAAATAAAACCCCTACCCCTTAGCTCGGCCTCCCCTGTTGGCGTGGACCCTATGATAGGCTCAATTTCAAGGTAAGAGTTTGA
>JACAFC010000290.1 GCA_013388515.1 Ignavibacteriaceae bacterium
CAAAAATATTAGCGCTTTTGAATTTTGACTTTTTACTTTTGATTTTCTTTAATGAGTAAATCCAGAATAAAATATATATGCTCTAACTGCGGTTACGAATCACTCAGGTGGCTGGGCAAGTGCCCTGAGTGTGATAGCTGGAATTCATTCACTGAAGAAATAATAGAAACTTCCAAACGCAAACCCGCAATAAGTAAATCAAAATTCGAACTGAACACAATTGAAACAATTTCTGCTGACGAAGAAGACCGGATTAAAACAGGAATAGACGAATTTGATCGTGTGCTTGGCGGAGGATTAATGCCCGGTTCTGTTATTTTACTTGGCGGTGATCCTGGAATTGGAAAATCTACTTTAGCAATGCAAGCTGTCGCTAACATCAGGCAAAAGGTTTTGTATGCAACCGGTGAAGAATCTGAGAAGCAAATAAAATTAAGAGCAAGCAGATTGAAAATTAGTTCTCCTGAGTTTTATGTTCAGGCAGAAACAAATCTTTCAGATATACTTGGAGCAGTCAATCAACTTTCACCATCAGTTGTTGTTATTGACTCAATACAAACGATGTACAGAAGCGAGCTCGATAACTCACCCGGAACAATAACTCAAATCAGAGAATGCACGGCTCTTTTGATGGAAGAAGCAAAGAAGAAACATTACTCCGTAATAATAATCGGTCATGTTACAAAAGAAGGAATGATAGCCGGACCAAAATTACTTGAGCATATCGTTGATACTGTTATTCAGTTTGAGGGTGAATCAAATCATTCTTTCAGGATACTCCGTGCACAGAAGAACAGGTTTGGCAGCACAAACGAAATCGGTGTTTTTGAAATGCACGAAGATGGTTTGCGCGAAGTGAAAAATCCCAGCGAGTTATTTTTAAGTGAAAGAGAAAAACAAACTCCGGGATCAGTTGTTACTTCAAGTATTGAAGGAACACGACCAATTCTTCTGGAAGTTCAGGCACTTGTTACTCCATCCAATTATGGCTATCCACAAAGAGTTTCAAACGGATTTGATCAGCGAAGACTTTCGATTCTTCTTGCAGTACTTGAGAAGAGAGCTAACGTTCGGGTTTCAGCTACAAATGTTTTCGTCAATATCGCCGGTGGAATCCGAATAACTGAACCCGCCGCGGACCTAGCGGTTTGTGTCGCTATCGCTTCAAGTCTAACAGAAAAAGTCATCGACAACCAGGCAATTATACTTGGTGAGGTTGGTCTTGGCGGAGAGATAAGAAGCGTTGGACATATCGACAAAAGAATTCAGGAAGCAGAAAAGCTGGGCTTTAAGACTGCTATCATTCCTGTAGGAAATGAAAAGGGGCTAAAACTTACTTGCAATATCAATATTAAAACTTTTGATAATATGGCACAAGTGGTAAGTGATTTATTATAATCTCTTCATCTAAAATAGCCACTCAAACAACACATTTTAACTTTCATCAACCATAAGAGTTACCTAATAACATCAATGATTTAATTTTCAAATCTTAATTCTCTATATATTTAAG
>JACAFC010000144.1 GCA_013388515.1 Ignavibacteriaceae bacterium
GTTATCACCCGCGTTTCAAGATTACTCCATACACCATTAATGTCTCTCACAAACGCAATCTCAGCAATTGCTGTAGTCGGTTCTATTATTCTTACCGGTCATGATTACCCGACATATATTACAGTTCTTGGCGGCATAGCGCTATTTGCTTCAATGACAAACATCGTTAGCGGGTTTTTAATAACTGATAGAATGCTAAAGATGTTCAAATCGAAGGAGACTAAAAAATCATGATTTATTCAATCGTTCAAATTGCTATTATACTCTCAACTGCACTTTTTATCTTTTCATTACACTGGATGAAAGATCCTAAAACTGCAAGACGTGGTGTCTTTGCTGGAGTCGCTGCAATGACTGTTGCAATTATCAGCACGATGGTAGACCCTAAAATTATTAATTGGGATTACTTAAGCCTTGCAATTATACTTGGATTTGTGGTTGGTATTCCGCTCTCAAAAGTACCATTAACAGCAGTACCGCAACGAACCGCTTTATCACATGCATTTGGCGGACTTGCTGCTGGATTAGTTGGAACAGCTAAATATTATTTGTGGCTCTCAGAAGGAGTTGAACAGTTAACTACATTTAGAATGGTCGCAATCATTGTAGAAATTATTCTTGGATTCTTAACATTTACCGGAAGTTTAATGGCTGCCGGTAAGCTGCAGGAATTAAAATGGATTCCGCAAAGGCCTGTGACTTATAAGGGGCAGAATTTTATTAATTTAAGTTTACTTGGTATTGCTGTTGTTGGCGGATTACTTTTAGTCTTCAGTCCTGCTGAATTTAGTTATTTATTTCCTGTAATTGTTGCACTTGCATTGCTATTCGGAATATTGTTAATCATTCCAATTGGCGGTGCGGATATGCCAACGGTTATTTCTCTGTTAAATGCTTATGCGGGTTTATCTGCAGTTGCGATGGGATTTGTACTGGATAATAAATTACTTGTAACTGCCGGTGCACTTGATGGCTCTTCGGGTTTAATACTTTCACTAATTATGTGCAGAGCCATGAACCGGTCATTTACAAATGTATTGTTTGGAGGATTTGGTCAGGTTAAAGCCGCTGCTGCAGACGCAGAGCAAAGAACTGTTAAAACGGAAACGGCAGAAGGAGCGGCAGAAATTTTAGAACAAGCTAGTAAGGTTGTTGTTATTCCGGGTTATGGGATGGCGGTTGCACAAGCTCAATATAGAATTAGAGAAATGTATGATTTGCTCACTAAAGCTGGAGTTGAAGTTCAGTTTGCAATTCATCCGGTTGCGGGAAGAATGCCCGGGCATATGAATGTTCTTCTTGCAGAAGCGAAAATTCCTTATGAACAATTAGTTGAAATGGATGATATTAATTCCGATATGCCGCAGGTTGATGTTGTAATTGTTGTGGGTGCAAATGATGTTGTTAATCCTGCTGCACGCCACGATAAAACAAGCCCAATTTATGGAATGCCAATAATTGATGCTGACAAAGCTAAAATGTGTTTTGCCATTAAACGTTCCATGAATCCTGGATTTGCTGGGATTGAGAATGAGCTTTATTTTGCAGAACATACCTTTATGTTATTTGGTGATGCAAAAGCAGTTATCGGCGAACTTGTTAAACATCTCTCTGGTAAGGGCTCGGAAGAATAGAATATGCTATAAGTATTAAAAGATATTTTCGGGATAAATTTTTACACTTGAAATGGCGGGCATTTTGTCCGCCATTTTTATTATTATCTGGTGATATTGCTATATTTCATTATTCAATTTTTACTACCTGGTAATGAGATATTCGTATTTAATTGCTGTTGTATTTTTTCAGAATTTGATTTTACTAGCACAGCCAGATTCAAGCTTTTTTAATTCATACCTTGTTTTGATTCATGAAAATTTAATTCAAGTTAAAAACGATACAGGCGAGTTGGTTTTTAATAAACAATTTTCTAAACCTTATGCTTACCAAGTGGATGTTGATGCTGATTCTATAGATGAATTTATTGTAGTAGATTCAACATTCAATAATGGATATTTGAATTTTTATATTTACCTATTCTCCGGGTTTGATGAATTTCAAATCATTGATTCGATTTATTCAGGTTCTTTTTTCCCATTTATTACATATTCAGAAGAGATTGAATCGATGGTTATTGAAACTGGAAATCCTAGTTTCGAAATTTTTAATCAATCAGCGGAGGTTTCAACACTGCCCATCAATATATGGAAATTGGAAAATGGTGTAATTCTCCCTGTGAACGATGAATTATATGATCCATTCATTTTTGAGAATAATAATTTAGTGCAGCTGCTAGATTTTTATACTAAAAATCTTAATGATTGTTCAGTTTCTAAACGTTACAAGGGAATTATTGCATCAGCTTTTACCAATTATTTTGTTGCAGGCGAACAATCACTTGCTTATCAGCTGCTAAAAAAATATTATCATTGTGATGATATTGAGGTTTTCAAACAACAGATTTTAGGAATTATTTATCCGGAGGCAAAACAATGAAAATGGATTGGCGTTTACACCTTAACAAAACATTATACGTTACCATGCATGAAAATTTTGGTTTAGCTTTCGATCCAAAAGCGAACACCCCAATATTTGAAATTGTATTTAAGTCAGGTAAGCTTGTTGAGGTTTATGAAGATGCATTGATGCTTGATACTACACGTGAAAATCAGAATGTTAAAATTTATATACCTCTTAATTCAATCAAATGCGTAGAAATATTCGATATATAAAATATTAGTGCTATGAAATACTTTATTCTCAAAACATTGATCGTCTATTTTTTGCTTATGGATTGTTCTTTTACGAAAGACCTTTCCATTAAAAGTTTGAGAGTCTATTCAAATGATGAAATTTCGTTCCCAATATTAACTCCTATGGAAGCAGATAATCCACGGCTTACTATTGAGTTTGATGTTGATACCGATGTTCTTCCGAATTTTAACATTGTTTTTAGATATTGTGATAAGAATTGGATCCCTCATCAAAATATCTTTTTGTTGAATAATGGTAAGAATATAGAATACGATATAGACTTCGAAGTTCTTCCCTTCACATGCAAAGAAGCGAGATATCATTATAAGGGTGTTTTCCCCAACAGCGATAATAATGTTGATTTCCCGTTTTCAGGCAAGTGGATGTTCTTTGTAACTGATATTCAAGACACTTCAATAGTGCATGCTTCAGGTAAATTTTATGTAGTATATAATGAGGTGCCTATAAATGTAGTTCTAAAAAAAGAGATGCTTGAAGAAAAGTCCTTTAATCCTATTGATATTGGGCGAATAATTAACTTAACTGCAAGTTTTGAATTGCCAAGCGAATTATTTCCCTCGTATATTGAAAGTGTTGAAGTAATTGAGAATAAGAAGTTTAACTCACCAATTTGGGTCGAAAGAAACTTCAATACAAACGTTCGTCAATATTCATGGAACGGTGATCGATCTTTTTCGTTTACTGCAAGAGATATCTATCCTGGCAATGAATATCGTCAAACGGATTTTCGAGATATTAATAGATTTAACTCTGAAAATATAAACGCTCAATTCTCAGGTTTTGATATGTCCAGATTTTATAAACCAGGCAAACGTGATTTAAATGGTGCTTATTTACTTACAAATTACAAAAATGATTTTGCCACTTATTTGAACGTTAATTTTAGTATTAAACCTCCTGACGAATATTTAGGGGACATCTTTCTGGTTGGATCTTTCAATAATTGGCAAGTGCTGCCCGAGTATAAATTGGAGAAGAATGGTGATATTCATTCTAAAGTTATTCAACTCAAACGAGGGCTGTATGATTATCAATACGTAACAGGCTATCTCCATGAGAATTATGTAAAAGATGAAAATTGGATTAGTCTCGAAGGAAATTTCTGGGAAACCACAAATGAGTTTCATGTTTTTCTTTATTACCACGATCCAAATTACGGGGGTTATGACAGAATAATCGGATTCACTAAAATAACTAGCAGATAAAATGGAAAAATTAAAAATTGGTGTAATTGGTACAGGACATTTAGGCAAGCTTCATGTAAAAATGTTTAAGCAAATTCCTGAATGCGAAGTTGTTGGTATATATGATAATAATATTCAAACAGCTAAAGAAGTTTCGCAAGAATTTAACGTAAAGATGTTCGAAAATCTCGAGAATTTGTTAAAGGAGATACAAGCTTCTTCAATAGCGGTAACTACAACTTCGCATCATTACATTGCCAAAAAATGTTTGGAGAGAGGGATACATGTTTTTATCGAAAAGCCCATTACATCAAGTATCTCCGAAGCAGAGGAGTTAGTGGAAATCTCAGTACACAACAAACTTAATTTACAAGTTGGCCATATAGAAAGATTTAACCCAGCAATTATTTCATTGGAGAATTTTATCATCGAACCATTGTTCATTCAAACAGACAGACTTGCTCAGTTCAATCCAAGAGGAACTGATGTAGCCGTGGTTTTAGATTTAATGATACACGACATCGATATTATTTTAAGTTTGATTAAAAGTGAAGTAAAGAAAATTGACGCAAATGGGGTAGCTGTTGTGTCCGATAATCTTGATATTGCAAATGCAAGAATTGAATTTGAAAACGGAGCAGTAGCTAATGTTACGGCAAGTAGAATCTCGCAAAAAAAACTTCGTAAGATGCGAATCTTTCAGAGAGATGCATATATTTCTTTAGATTTTATTACTGGCGTATCAGAAGTTTATAGGCTGCTTCCTACTGATCAAATTCTAGATTCAAGTTCGATGTCATTTGGAGAAATTGGCGTAGGTGAAAAAAGGAAAAGACTAATTTACGAACAGCCTGAATTGAGAGAGATAAATGCTCTAAAATATGAGCTTGAACTTTTTATTAAATCAATCATTTACAAAACACAGCCGGTGGTTTCTGGTATCGATGGATTAAAAGCACTCAAAGTTGCTGAAATAATTATTAACAAAATAGAAGAAAACCGAAGAAAGTTCAAAAATTAAACAAGTTAAATATGGAATTTGCTGTATGAAAAAAATCATTTTGCCATTAATACTTTTGATTTTATTATCCAATTTAAGCTGCAGTGTTTTGCAGACTATCACAAATATTAGCAGGTTAAAGTTTAAACTGAGAGATGTTTCAGGTTTTACTTTAAGCGGGATAACTGTTTCCAATAAATCTAAATTATCTGATTTTACTGCACTCGATCTGCTCAAATTGTCTTCTTCTTTTGCTCAAGGTACTTTACCTGCTGCATTTATTCTGAATGTTGAAGCACTTAACCCTAATGACGGTACAGGTGGTTATAAAAGTACAGATGCAACTTTGAAATCATTCCCTTGGCGATTATTGCTTGATGGGAAAGAAACCATCTCAGGGAATATAAACCAGCCAGTAACGGTGCCAGGTACAGGAGAATTATCTGTTATACCGCTGCAGATAAATATCGACCTTGTTAGTTTCTTTAAAGACAGCGGTTATGAAAGTTTAATTAACTTAGCATTAAATCTTGGGGGAAGAAGCGGATCTACATCGAAAATTGCACTTTATGCAAAACCTGTAGTAGCAACAGTTTTGGGCGATCTTTCATATCCAAGTGAAATAAAAATTGTAGACTTCGAATATTCAAATTAAACTAATTCACGGCAGTTCAATTAATGGGAAAAATTATGACCAAATCTTTAAAATGTGCAATTGGGGTAGATCTTGGCGGAACAAATATCAAGTTTGGTATTGTCTCTCGTGAAGGTGAAATCCTAAAAAAAGTATCGCTAAGCTCTAAAGCTGAATCCGGACCAGACAAAGTAATTAAACAGATCAAAACTGGTATTAAGGAACTTCTTGAAAA
>JACAFC010000133.1 GCA_013388515.1 Ignavibacteriaceae bacterium
ATTGTTATCGAAGAATCCGTAACCTGCAGGATTAAAATATTTATAGTTGAATAGATTAGTAATGTCAGCAAAAATTTGAAGATTAACACCCATAATGTGAAATGACTTGCTGATTCTTAAATCAACGTTCCAGTAATCTTTCCACTGAACATTGTTTTCAATTCCAGGAATACTTCCACCACCAGCCCAAGTATCGTATTCACCAGAATACCAGCTGCCTACGAAACTAAACCTAATATCTCCCAGCAAATAAATATCGCCTAACTTAGGTCCAAAGTCCGCTGGTGTGAAAATATCAATGTTTGCATTTGCATAAGGTCGTGGAATAGGTTTTTCTTGATATGTAGATGTGGTAGTTGCTTCGTAAGAGCGCTGTAATGAAGCGCTTTCATAATAAGTTCCAAATCCAAAATTACCTGAACTTCTTACATCATAAGTGTAATTAATAAACCCTTGAATCCAGTTACCTCTGTTTTTTGTTAATGTCAACTCAAATCCTCTAACATCCTGATAATTATTTGGCTCAGTTCTAGAGTAGTTAACTTTATTATCCCGGCTAACATAGGTTACTAATCTGGACTGCAGAGAAACATCCTTATAGTAACCAGCTAATTTCAATAAAAATTCATCGAATAAATTTTGTTCGTATCCTAATTCATAAGAAATTGTTCTAGGTAAAGGATTATTTGGGTTTGCTAGCCTTGTAACGGCATTATTATCAGAAAATCTCCTAAGCAAAAATAGGTTTTCCGGTGTTGGCATCGATCTAAAATGCCCGTAGTTAAAATATAATTTACTATCAACAGAGATTGGAAATGAAATCCCAACTCTAGGGCTCAAGTTTATCTGTTTTTCCACATCAATTTTTGTTAGTAGGGTGTCAAGTCCTAATGAATTTTCTGATGCAAAAGCTTTTGTGTATGGGTCATACTCGTACCAACTGCCTTGCGGATCTGAATAGTCCAATCTTAACCCTATATTTGCGACCATCCCCTCAAATTCAAGTTTATCTTGCACATACAAAGCACCACGAATAGGAAAATTACTCCAAACCGATCTGGAGCGCCCGCTTGGAAGAAATTTATCAACAGAAGCATAGTTAACTCTGTTATCAGTATATACAACCTCAATACCTGTTTTAATAAAATTGTACTTATCGAGTTGGCTTTGAAAATCTGCTTTAAGAGAATAAACTGTTACTACACTGCTATCGCGTGAATTACTAAAACCTACGCCCATTCTTAAACCATTTATTCCGGTGGATGGAAAATCAGCATATCCAAAAGGAGCTTCATCAACATAAACTCCTCCAACATTATATAATGTTGTTGTGTCGCGTAGTGAATTAGGATTGGTATCGTAGCTAGACTTGAAAGTACTTACAGTCACTTCATACAAGGTTGTAGGATCAATTACATGAGTAAACTTCCCGCCGAAAGATGTATATTCAATAGTGCTTGGAGCCCAATAATCGGTTGAAAAAATTCTTGCATCTATATAACTAACCCGGTTCATAACTTCTCCAATACTTTCTGGAGACCTGAAAATTCCAGCTAAACCGGCATTATTATTATTCGTACCTTTTACGCTGCTTCTTAAGCCTTGAATCATTAACTTCATACCAGTTCCAATATCCGAAGTTAATTTTAGCTGGGCTACCCAATCATTAACTCCATCTCTTGAAAGTGGGACAAGATACATGCTTTGTGTTTGTCTATAGGACGCGAAGAACCTTAAATTTCCCAAACTCTGGGCAAAAGGAACGGGTCCTCCAAAACTTGCATCAACATCGTAATCTGGCTCTTGAATATCAACAATTTTTCTATGCTGCCAAAGAAAGATTTTCTGAGCCTGTTCAGGTGTTAAATCATTTGTCGGATCATCATCTAATAAAGTTTTTTGAGCAACAGAAACCCAGCCTTCAAACTTAGGATATTGCTGCTGCAGGAATTCATCCCACACAGGGAGCCCGGTGTTTGGGTCGATTGCTTCAGTACCAAACCAAGCCACTGAAGGATCTACGTATGGTCTAATCCAAAAAGAGTTAGGATTATTTGGTGAAGCACCGAAATGCTTTTGGGATGCAGAGCTATATCTTGAAATTAGACTAAAGGTGTATTTGTCTCGCAAACCTTCTTTAGTAACTACATTTACCAAACCAGATCTGATGTTTCCGAATTCTGCATTGAATCCGCCGGTTTGAATCTGCATTTCATCTACCGCAGTATAGCTTATGCCTGTAAATGGAGAGTTATCTCTTTCATCTCTTAATGTAACTCCATTAACAAGAAATGCAGTTTGATTAGATGAACCGCCTCTTATTTCAAGTCCACTTCTCACACCGGCTTGCAAGCCAATAACACCGGACAAACTTGAAACAGGAAGATTTTGAATTTCTTCAACATTCAAGTTCACTCTGCTAGAGGATACATCTCTCTGAACGATTGGAGTAGTGGCAATAACTACAACTTCCTCTGTCTGGAAGGTACTTGAAGTAAGTTCAAAATTAATTTCCGTAGTTTGATCTATGCTAACTCTAACTTGTTGAGTAGTTTTGGGTGCGTATCCAACCATAGATGCTTTAAGAGTATATAGTCCTGGAGGAACGTTTAGAATCACATAATAGCCGTCAACATTTGAGGCGGCACCCATGGTTTTACCCTCTATTAAAATGTTAGCACCTATGAGGGGTTCATTCGTAGAGGCATCTCGAATAACTCCGGTAAGTTTACCAACCTGAGAAAAAATTGATAGAGTAAATATTTGAAAGAATAGGAAACCTAATAGTAATTTTTTTTTCATAAGCTCCTGCTCCTTTATATAATTGGAACTGATGGTAAGTTCTATGCGGAAAGTTTTTTAATTGAGACATGAATCAAAAATTTAATATCAGAACAATGTTCTTTATTTTTTTTGCTAATTGAACTTATGAAAAATAGTTTCTAAAATCAATAATTTTATAATGTTGATATTATTCAAAATCTCCTAAAAGTGTAGAATGCTATTAAAATTATTTTTTTGACTTATAGCATAATAAATTTGTAACTCAGTCGACACTCAGAGCGTAAGCTCAAATATATCTTAAAATCCAGCTTGCAGATTTAATTTCCATATAAATTAGTTAATAAACAGCGTTTAGATATTTATTTGAAAAATTAAATGATGATAGACATTGCCCAGAATGAAGTGACAAAGTAATCTCGATTTTTTTTCAAATAATTTAGTTTTAGCTTGCTTCATATAGTTTCTGAACTTCTCATATATCTGCTTTATTGTAAACTTTTTGAATTTAATTTTATATTTTCATCTTATTAAAAAATCAAAAACATTAACTATAATGCATTATTCCTACCAATGCTTTTCTTGTAAATCTGAGTTCTCCAAACTTCACATTGAAAATGAGCAGCATTATCTTTGTCCCAATTGCGGAAAAGCTGAAAAAAGCAAACCTCTAAATGGTGTACTGCAATTTTTTTATGATTATGAATCAATTAGAAAAACAATTAGCAAGAAGAATTTTCTGGAATTCAATCCAGGAAAATTTTGGTTATATCCTCAACTTTGGCCTTTAGATTATTCATGTAGAAGAAATTTTGCTTTCATCAGTAAAGTTTCTCAATCTCAGTTAGAAAATATTCAAGCGACATCTTCTCCTATAATTCAAGTATCTTATAAAAAAAATAATCTTCTGATATTTGACGATACTCGAAATCCAACTTTATCATACAAAGACAGAGCATCTGCTCTCGTTGCACTAAAAGCAATTCAGCTTGGAATAAAGGAAATTAGTGCAGCTTCAACAGGAAATGCAGGTTCTTCGCTCGCCGGAATTTGTGCTCGGCTGGGAATTAAGTCCCACATTTTTGTTCCCGAAAAAATACCGCTTGGGAAAAGAATTCAAATTCAGTCATTTGGTGCAAACATTTATTTAGTAAAGGGAGATTATGATCAAGCATTCGATCTATGTCTGGAAATTTCCAAAGCAAAAGGTTGGTATAATCGTAACACTGCTTACAATCCGTTAACAATTGAGGGCAAGAAGTCCGCGGCATTCGATATGTTCATTTCTCTAAAAGGAAAAATGCCGGATTGCATTTTTGTTCCTGTTGGCGATGGTGTAATCATTTCGGGATTGTACAAAGGTTTGTGGGAGTTAAAGCAGCTTGGATGGATAAGCAAACTTCCAAAATTAGTTGCGGTTCAAGCAAGCGGAAGTGATGCTCTTGTTCG
The DNA here is from genome assembly GCA_013388515.1 of Ignavibacteriaceae bacterium. Lineage (GTDB taxonomy): Bacteria > Bacteroidota > Ignavibacteria > Ignavibacteriales > Ignavibacteriaceae > XYD12-FULL-36-8. The sequence continues at coordinate 4,231 of JACAFC010000133.1, forward strand.
TTACATAAAAACTAAAAAGTTTATTTACAAACCAGCGCAAACAATTGCAGACAGCATTCATGCCGGTGCACCGAGAAATTTATTCATGGCTGCAAATGCTATCACCAAAACTAACGGCTATGCAATTTCAGTTACCGATTCTGAAATTATTAACGCACAAAAAATATCGGCAAAAGAATTTGGCATTCTAATAGAACCAGCCGCAGCAGCAAGTTTAGCAGGTTATTTGAAACTTGTAAGAGCAAACAAAATTTCTCCAAGAGAAAAATCACTATTAATGTTTACCGGAAATGGTTTGAAAGATCAAGCATCACTGATTAATTGGAATGACGAACCAAAATCGTATTCACCTACTGAATGGAAACAAATCCTAAAAGTAAAGTAAGACAAAACATCACCGGCTTGCTGTTGTGCGCGGGTATGTCCGGCAGAATGGGAACATCAAAAGCATTAATGATGTACGAAGATTTTCCTTTCGCAGTACAAATAATTAAAAAGATGTTTTTGGTATCTGCAAAAGTTGTGGTTGTAGTTGGACATGAACCTGAGAAAGTGAAAAGTGAAATTATTAAATACTTTACCTCCAATGACATTACAAATCTTAAATTTGTCCTAAACAAAAATTACAAATCAGGTATGTTCTCCTCGCTGCAATACGGCTTAAAAAATATCCAGCAAAGTGAGTGGATACTTTATCATTTTGTTGATCAGCCGTCGCTTCCAAATTCTTTTTATAAAGAGTTTGCTGAGCAGTTATCGGAAGGAATAAATTGGCTTCAGCCATCGCACAAAAAAAAATTAGGACATCCTATACTTTTTGATAACCATACAGCTAACATGATTTTACAACTAAGTGAAAATAATTCTCTGAGAGACTTAAGTAACGATCAAAGAATAAAAAAGCAAATTTGGAATTGTAATTATCCACAAATTCTAGAAGACATTGACACAATAGAACAATTTAACAGTTTAACAATTAAGCAATTTGTCATTTAAAAGATGAAAGAATTAAGTCTCTGGAAATTCATTAAATCGCACATTGAAAAAGACGGTGCCGTAATCTTAATGGTTGTTGTTGACTCTGAAAACTCTTCTCCCGGCAGGGCGGGATTCAAAATGGCTGTTACCAAAAACAAGGAGATGATCGGCTCAATTGGCGGTGGAAGGATGGAAGTTAGTCTTGTTGAAGATGCAGTTAAGAATCTTAACGCCTACAAAAATGTTTTGTGGCTTAAAAAACTTTATCATCAAGGCGATTCACATGAAGATAGTTCGGGCATGATCTGTTCCGGTGCCCAAACAATTTTTACTATCACATTGGAATCCGGAAACATTCAGGACATTGAGAAAATTATACAGTCAATTGAAAGTAATCTAAAATCTGCAATAAAATTAAATCCTGATGGGTTAACTTTTGTTGAGCAAAATTTTCTTCAAAAGGAAATAGTTTTCAATTTTAAAAATGAATCGAGCTGGTTCTACCAGGAAAACATCTCGCATCAGGACAAGATTTACATCATCGGCGGCGGGCATGTGGGTTTGGCGTTATCCAGAGTAATGTCGCTGTTAGATTTTCATATCGTGTTAATTGATAGTCGTCCTTCTCTAAAAACCATGGAGGTAAATCATTTTGCTAACGAAAAAAAAGTAATCAGCTACAACGAAATATTAAATCATCTTGACGAGGGAGATCATTCATACATTGCAATAGTATCGCATACACATGAAACAGATAAACTCACTTTACAAAAACTATTAGATAAAAATTTTAAGTACATCGGAATGATGGGAAGCAAATCAAAAGTAAAAAATGTTATGAATGAATTACGACAGCTTGGCTATAATGAAGATCAGCTAAAAAGGATTCACTCCCCCATCGGCATCGAAATAAACAGCGAAACTCCTGAAGAAATTGCAATCAGCATTGCTGCAGAAATAATCAAAGTTAGGAACTCTTGAAGATAATAACCTATCTTTGCAAATATAAATTAAGACACTCAACATATACTCAAAAAATGAAAGGCGAATTATGACTGAAGCAGCCGAGAAGAAAAATGTTGGTTTCAAATCATTCCCTAAAAATTATTGGGTTGTGATAATGATGGAATTTTTCGAACGAGGTTCATATTACGGAATGATGAGCATTCTCTCAGTTTACATGACTGACAAGCTTGACTTCACCAAAGAAAGTGTTGGTGTTATAAAAAGTACAATTCAACCTTTGCTCTATATTTTGCCAATACTTGCCGGAGCTTTGGGTGATAGATTCGGCTATAGAAAAACTTTAACATTTGCTTTCATTTTTTTAGGACTTGGATATTTTCTCACAAGTCAAGCAACGGAATATGCACTTGTGTTCGCAAGCTTAGTTATTATGGGAATAGGTGCCGGTTCATTTAAGCCAATGATTTCTGGAACGATTGCAAGAGAAACCAATGAATCGAACAGTACACTTGGATTTGGAATTTTTTATTGGTCAATAAATCTTGGTGCATTTTTATTTCCTCTGATACTTGTCCCTTACATTAAAAACACTTTTGGCTGGCAGTATGTTATGATGGCTTCGGCAATTGCAACTGCTTCAATGCTTATTCCAACATTTTTAATTTATAAAGAACCAAAGAAACCCGAGAATACAAAATCACTGCCAGAAGTTTTTAAAGGAATGGTGCTGGTACTTACTGACTTTAAGTTCATTGGTTTGATTGTAATTTACTCCGGCTTCTGGATACTGTATTTCCAGCAGTTCGATTCCGTTTTGTGGTACGTTCAAAAGTATGTTGATACTTCCTCACTCGACAATGCAGTAAATGGATTTTTAAGTTTGTTTGGAATTAACATCAACTGGAAATTTGATGTTGAGCATGTTACCGTAATTAATGCCGGAACAATAATTCTTCTTCAAATACTTGTTTCAAACATTGTTAAGAACACAAAAGCTCTACCAACAATGATTGCTGGAATAACAATGGGAACGGTTGGAATGGCTGTCTTAGCAATTTCAACTCACATCTGGGTTTTCATTATTGGAATCGTTGTGTTCTCAATTGGTGAAATGACTGCTCATCCAAAGTTTATTAGTTATGTTGGATTGATTGCACCTGAAGATAAAAAAGCATTGTACCTCGGTTATGCATTTTTATATGGAGTTCTTGGAAGTTTTATCGGCGGAATTTTAGGTGCAAATCTTTATGTTCATTTTGTTGATAAACTAAATCAGCCAAGCACATTGTGGATTATCTTTAGTTTAATTGGAGTTGTTACTATAATCGGTTTGCTGCTTTACAACAAGTTTGTGCATGTAAAAAAAACATAAAAATTAAACTATATCATCATAGATTGGAAATATTCCAAGTACAATTACTGGTATGGTAAATTTTCTCCTCATCGGAATATGTTTTTTGCTTGGAATTCTTTTAAGAAGATTTAATAGAATTCCCGAAGAGACACCAAGAGTTTTGAATAGTTTTATTATTTATATTTCACTGCCTGCACTTGCCATTCTCTACATTCATAATGTTAAAATCAGCTTCGAAATTTTAATTCCGATTTCTGCGGCTTGGTTTCTGTTTGGTTTTGCTGCGATAGTATTTATTTGGTTGAGTTCAAAACTTAATTGGGATCGATCACTAACCGGCACGATGATTTTGGTTTGCGGATTAGGAAACACTTCCTTCCTCGGATTACCGATGATTGAAGTTTTCTTTGGCAAAGAAGGAATTCCTACTGGATTGCTAATTGATCAAATGGGATCATTCTTAGTCTTGTCAACGCTTGGAATTTTTACGGCTTCATACTTCAGCGGTGCAAAATTCGATATGAAAACCGTATTAAAGCGAATTGCTGTTTTCCCTCCATTCATCTCAATAATAATTGCATTTTTACTTTTGCCAGTTGATTATCCTAAAGAAATGATTTCACTACTTGAAAAGTTAGGAAGTACTCTCACACCATTAGCTTTGTTTTCGGTAGGATTCCAATTGCGATTAACTCATCTCAACAAACATAAAATGGATTTGGCTGTTGGATTATTCTTCAAGCTGATATTAGCACCTGCAGTATTATATCTATTTTACTTCTTTATTACACATGAAAGAGGATTAACTTTCGATGTAACAATATTTGAATCAGCAATGCCCCCAATGATAACAGCTGCCATTGTTGCTGCCGAGTACAAACTAAATAGAGAATTGGCTGCAATGTTAGTGGGAATTGGAATATTGCTTTCGTTTGTAACGCTTTCAGGCTGGTGGATGATTTTAGTTTGATGGGTTTTATCACAATAATCGGATTACTACTTTACAATAAGTTTGTGAGTTGATAATGTTTAAAATTGATCCAGTTAAGAATCTTTCATGAGTCCTTTGAACTCTTAATTGTTGTATCAAATTTTCTTATAAGCTTATGCAGATTCCCTTGGGGATTTACATAAGGTAAATATATCTCATCCGATAATTTCAAGATAATCCTGTTTCTCTTAAAACTTGTTTTACTACTTATTCTTTTTACTGAAGCACTAAATGGAGAAATTATTAGGAGACGATCTTTGTCAATTTCCCTTTTTAATTCTGCCGGAGCCCTTTTGTAGATTCCACGGGCAAGTACAATTATCATTGGTTGTGTACCTTTTACCAATATATCAAAAACATCTTTTTCGATTTTTGAATGGAAACCAGAAATAACACAATTTCCACTGGTACGTTGTTTGATTGCCCAATCATAGGTTTTAAGGATAATATTGGCAGGTACCTTTTGAGAGCAAAGAAAACCGATTTTATAATTTTCTAATATGGATTTATTACCGAAATATTCGAGATTTGGAACAAACAATGTACTTGACATGTTAAAACGATTGAATTAAATTTGTATCAGTTTTACTAAGGACTGGGGTGTCCCCGGTCGGTATTAAGCCAAGAAGCAGTTCTTGGCTTTTTACTTTTATGGGAACACTTTTAATCCATAAATCTCACCTTTTTTAGAATAAAATTTTGTTGTAAAAATATCGAAAGCTGGGTTCGCACGATTTGGATCTAAAACATGGCGTGCAATTGGGTATGCAATCAAATCAGCAAGCTGTAAGCCAGCTATATCAGATGACTTAGCTTCAAAGGTTATATTTATTTGATATGCTTTTAGCCGAGCAGGAGAAACATAACCAGTTCCTCGCGAATAAAGCCGCTGAAAGTGATCGGATAATTTGTTATCCTCTTTTTTACCCCTGCGTTCGATAATAATATTTAATCTTTTATCAGATTCCTTTTTATCATCAAGAGAAAAAATGGAACGTTCAATAATGAATGAAAGTGCAATTTCATAAACATCATCGGAAAGGCGGCCATACCGCTTTATGTATTTATTCTTATCAATTGCTGAAGATATAATTTCGTAATTAGAATTGGAGATGAGGTTATTAATTTGGCCATAAAATTCTTTTTTAATCTTATCATCAAATAGAACAACGAATTCCTTCTCACACTTACGAATATCACGAGAATGCAAAATAACTTTTTTATTGCTCCAAAATTGGTTTTTGATTTGAAGCATTAATTGTTCTAATGCAGCAAGATCGTTTTGGTTTATGAGAATACCAGAAAGAACAAAGATGGGGAAGTTATCATCAACATTACTCAAACCATGATCACCAGATTCGTCAAGAAAAAGATAATAATTCAATCCTCCTCCAGTTCTTTGCCCATGCGGTATTTTATTTCGTAGTTTAATGCAAGATGGACATTTTCTTGTATAAATTGATAAAATTCCATAATGACTTACCTACTTCATACAGAAATTAAGTACAATTCTAAGTCAATTATAATAAGTTTTTAATTTATTAGTATCAAATTTTTCAAAGGTTATTGTTCGGTATTCTCTTTATTATTATCCATCCACTTTCTCTTCTTACTCCCCTCATAGCTATCAATCTGCACCAACACACCTTCAAGCTTTCCATTTACAAGTGGAACTCGCTTGGATGTTCTTAGTCCGATAGATTTTCGCAGCTCAGGATTGCCGGTGTAAATAAATGCTGAAGTACCTGTACATTTTGTTTTGATAAAATCACCTAAATCTTTATAAAGTGTTTTAACTTCTTCAATTTCTCCAAGCCGAATTCCATAAGGCGGGTTTGTAATCAATGTTCCGTTCTCAAATTTTTTAACATGCTGAAATGGATGACAAGATAACTTAACATTTTCACCAAACGGGAGACGTGATAAATTACTCTTTGCAACATCAATCATCTTTTGGGATTTATCGCTTCCAATAATTAAATCTTTTGGCAGAGGACGAATTTGCTTATCAATTTCTTCTTTCAATTCTTTCCACAGCTGCGCATCAAAATCCGGTAAATACAAGAACCCAAAATTCTTTCTAAGCATTTGAGCCGGCATTTTGCAGTAATGCATCAAAGCTTCGCAAAGAATTGTTCCTGAACCGCACATACAATCCCACAATGGATTTTCTCCATCCCACTTACTTAATCTGATTATTGCTGCAGCGAGAGTTTCCTGCATCGGTGCTTCGCCGGCTAATAATCTGTAACCGCGCTTGTGGAGTGACTCGCCCGAAGTATCAAGACTAATTACCGCATTATCTTTTTCAATATGAAGATTGAAACGAACATCGGGATTAACAGTATCAACATTTGGACGCTTCCCATACTTTGCGCGAAAGTAATCTGCAATTCCATCCTTCAAAACTTGGGAAGCATATAAGGAATTTGTAATCTGACTTTTCGCAACAGATCCGGTTATCGCAAAAGTTTTAGCAACAGTAAATATTTCTTCCCACTTAATTTTTGCGGCAGCTTTCATTATAGCCGCAGAATTTCTGCAATGAAAGCTTAACAATGGAGCTAATACTCGCGATAATAATCTTGAAGTGTAGTTAATTTTATAAAGCGCTGATTTATCTGCTTTGAAATAAACTCCGCGGTATGCAATTTTAGTTTCAGTTGCTCCAAGCTCAATTAACTCTTGTTTGCACAGTTCTTCCATTTGTCCGGGAGCTTGGGCGAAGTAACCTACTTTTTGATATTGGTAGTTCATGTTATTTTATTTGAAATGATGAAGCGAAATTTAGGAAAAGATTGCATCAGTTAATTTATACTTGTTCAGGAAATAAAATTTCTCGCTGAGTTCAACATGGCTAAACTATTTTTAGAAGTTTCAATAACTTGAACACGCTGAAATTTTTATCTAATTTTACATTGGTAATAAAAATACTAATCCTAAGATGAAGGAAATATCTAACATTAAGGGATGGAAGACCTACATAAATTTTCCTCAGAATTTCTGTTCTTCTCCATCCTTCAATTTCATAACTAGAGATGGGGAATTATGGAAACAAAACTCCACACATTAACAATTACTATTTATGATCGTGATGAAGTATATCAGCAAGTTGGCAGTTTGCTTCACGATTATGCCGACAAAATTTTACTTCGTACCGGCTATCCAATTAAAGAACGAAATCTTGCAATAATATTTTTAATAGTCGAAATGACTAACGATGAGCTTGGTGCTTTAAGCGGTAAGCTTGGTCAAATAAAAAATGTTAAAGTATCTGCAACTACAATTAAAACTCAAGGTACAAAATGAAATATGTAATAAGCATTTTCTTAATAATTGTTCTCTGTTCAATCTATACTTATTCACAAACTATTAAAATTGAAGGAAGTGTTACTGACGCTGAAACCAGTATGCCAATTGCCGATGTAAATGTTTTTACATCCAAAAATCAAATTCTTGCAAACAGCGGCCAGGATGGAAAGTTTAAAATTAATCTCGATATTGAATACGGTACTGAAATTATTTTTTCTAGAATAGGATACAAGAGTTACCGTTTTACCCTCGAATCAACTGCACAAGATCTAACTCTGGAGATAAGTTTACTGCCAACAGAAATTTCTATTGGCGAGATAACTGTTACAAGCACTAAATATTCAAAATTAGAAAAGGATGTTGCGCTTCCACTTGAGGTTATCAGTAAAGTCAATTTAGAAAAAAATCTTGCCGTTGGCGTAGCAGATGTTATCAGCAAAGAACCTGGAATCACATTAGTTAGGGATGGAGTCTGGGGAACTGACATAAACATAAGAGGACTTAGCAGACAGAATATCATTACTCTTGTTGATGGAAACAGAATTGAAACTGCAGTAAATCATGCAGCGGGTTTATCGTTGATTGATATGTTCGATATTGAAAGAATAGAAGTTATAAAAGGCGGTGTATCTTCGCTTTACGGAACTGGAGCAACCGGCGGTGTAGTAAGTGTTACTACAAAATCACCATCTTACACTGATTATCTTGTTCTTTCCGGTACAATTTCAAGCGGATATAATTCAGTTAATGAAGGCGGAATTGGAAATGCTTCATTCACAGCGGAAAGCGATAAAGCTTACATCAAAGTCAGCGGATCAACTCGTTCAGCAGTAAATGCTCAAACACCTCAAGGAGTTTTGCCGAATAGTCAGTTCAGAGATAATTATTTTTCCGGCATTGCTGGAATCAATGTGTTTAACAATCACGAGCTAAAAATAAATTTTCAAAACTTTGTTGGAAAAAATATTGGCATTCCTGGGGGCAAATCATTTCCCCAAACTGCTTCTGCTCGTTATCAACTTGCCAGCAGATTAATGTACAGCGCTGAGTACAAATTAAATAACCTGTTTTCTTTTCTTCCAAGCACTTCAGTTAAATACTTTGCGCAGGAGATTGAAAGAAAAGTTGAGCTGAAACCAAATTCAACCACAACAACTTTGCCGCGGGCAACACACAGTACAAACGGAATGCAATTTCAAACTAATTGGCTGTTGGGAAATTTAAATCAATTGGCAGCCGGGATTGATTTCTGGCAGCGTAAATACAGCGGCTTTAGAGAAACTATTGTTAAAACCGGAACATCAACAAGAATTACTGCCGATTATCCGGTTCCAAATTCAAAGTACATGAGTACAGGATTTTATGCACAAGATGAGCAACGTATGTTATCAAATAAATTAGTTGTTACATTCGGCGGAAGGTTTGACTTGATTAAAGTTACCAATGCCGAAACTCGAAACCCTGCTTATGTTATTAACAATGGAATTACATCTTTCCCGCCTAAAAATCCTATGGCTTCTTTTTCGGCTGGAGAATATAATGATAAATCATGGAGCGGTAATTTAGGATTTCTTTTTTCTGTAATGAATAATGTTGATGTTACAGTGAACCTTGCTCATGCTTTTCGTTCACCAGTTCTTGAAGAAAGGTTTCAGTACATAAATCTTGGTGGTGATGTATATCTTGGTAATCCAAACTTAAAATCCGAAAGAGGAAATTTTATTGATGCCGGTTTTAGAATTTGGGATGAGAACATTTCCTTGAAGTCAAACTTCTTCTTCAACAATTTCGATAATCTTGTAATTGATAAGCCAGTGATTGTTGACAGCTTATACCAAAAGGATAATGTAGGCAAAGCACAGCTGTATGGATTCGATTTGGGAGTTGAGTATAATTTATTCAACAAAGCAATTGTGTTTGCATCAGCAGCTTACGTTATTGGAAAAGACACTGAGAACAAGACCAATTTACCTCAAATCCCCCCATTCAACGGAAGAGTTGGAGTAAAAACTTCGGTGTTAAATTGGGTTTCTGTGGAGCTTGCTTCAACAATCTTTGCTGAACAAAACAAAGCAGCGTTTGGCGAGAAAACAACTCCCGGCTATGTTTTGTTTGATTTGTACTTGAGTTCAACAACATTTGATTTAGGATTACTAAGCTTTAAACTTTTTGCTGGAGTTGAAAATATTTTGGATAAAGATTATAGAAATCACTTGTCAACTAACCGCGGATCAATTTTAGTTGAACCGGGAAGAAATATTTTTGTAAGAACTAACATTGCGTTTTAATAACTTTCGATGAAATTAATGACTAAAGTCAAAAGTACTACTGGCATTGCTTTAACCCCAGCTTTAAAGCTGGGTTTAAACGATCTCCACCATCTCTCTGGCTTTAGCCATGAACCTGTTCCATCAATTCCTAATTCAACGATGAGTTCAACATGACCTGGTTTGCCATTGCTCTTTTATCTGCATTTCTTTCTGCGGGTGCTGCAATTACCCAAAAGAAAGTACTAAGTACAATTGGTGCATTGGAATTTTCATTTCTGTTGTCAGTTGTCAATCTCGTATTCTCAATTCCATTTTTCTTTTTTATAGATTATGAAACTATAAATTCTGCTAATCTCACAATTCTTTTTCTTAAATCTGTTATTGGTGTTGGAGCATTTTTTTGTGTTATGCTTTCGCTAAAAAATCTTGAAATAAGCAATGCGCTGCCGCTGCTTGCACTAACTCCAGGTTTTATTGCAGTGTTTGCATTTTTTCTTTTAGGTGAATCGTTAAAATCACTTGAGGTTGTTGGACTTATTCTACTTATGCTGGGAACTTTCATTCTTGAAAGCCGGAATGGAAATAAATTTATATTGCCTTTTAGAATCTTGATAAAATCTAAATATCATCGTTATGTAATATTTGCATTGCTCTTATTTACTGCATCTTCTCTGCTTGATAAGCTTTTATTAGTCAAACTTAATCTTTCTCCAATTTCACTTACAGCATTTCAGCACCTTTATTTTGCTGTACTTTTTGGTATTGTGTTTCTAGTCTTTAATAAGAAGTTGGAAGCAACTAAGCAATTCATAACTAAAAATAATCTTCTTTGGGTGGCCTTTATTTCAGTTTTAACTATCGGTTATCGTTTCACTCAAGTTGCCGCGGTTGGAATGGCATCAGTTGCACTTGTGCTTGCAATTAAAAGAACATCCGTCTTTTGGGCTACAATAATCGGCGGGAAAATTTTTAACGACAAGGATTTACTCAAACGAAGTTTAGCCGCAATTCTAATCGTAATTGGAGCAATATTAATTTTAAGAGATTAAATAAATGTAGGGAATTACCTCCTGGTAATTCCGTGTTACAATATAGCACCTATTTAAAAATTGCGGAACGACCAGGAGGTCGTTCCCTACTGCATAATTTTTTCCAGATCATCCTTGGTTACATTTAATAAACCGCTTGGAATTAATCTAGAGGTTAGTTCTTTCCAATTTTTATCTTTCGCAAAGATATCTTTAAGCATGGGCAATGCTTCATTAAACTTACCATTGTTTGCCAATGTTATTGCAGTCCAATATTTCATTTCTAAATTCTCTGGAAACATTTGCATAGCTGCTGAATATTCCAGCATCGCTTTTTCCATATCATTCTTTTCAACTGCAAGATCACCATTGTTCATGTGTTCATAAGCGCGGTGAACTTTGAGCAATCGCCTCAATTCAACTAAAGGTTCGGGGTTGTCATCAACTCTTAAATCAACCAAGCGATCATCCCAAATTTTTCCTGTTGATTTTCCTCTCACGACAAGTAATGCTGCTGATTGTTTTCCTCGAATATCTCCTCCAGCATTTTCAGCTGCTTCAAGTGCAGTAAGCATTCTTTCCGCTAATGGACCTTTTGAGTTTTTAAATGCTTCTGCCATTGCCGGCCAAACTTTATCATTAGCCATTAAGTTTGCTTGAACTGAAAATCCATCCCCAACAATATTGCCAGCCGGCTGAATGCATTTCTTTCCGGTAAATGATGAGGCATTTCCTTTCGCATCTAACACAGCAAGCTGGCGGAATTCTCTGCCTTCATCAGATGCAATTAGTTCATCTACAATTTGCTGTGGAGTTTTTCCTTGTTTCAGCATTTCTAATCCCCTTGGTCCAAAGGAAGGATTAACAAATGATTGAGTTGCGACAACTCCAACTCCAGCTTCTCCCCAGCTGACAATTGTTCCAACAGAAAACCAATGCGATTGTACTGCAACCCCCATGTCCCCGGTTTCGGGATCATAAGCAACAATTGAGTATGTATGTGCGAAGGGTGAATCGGATTTGTACTGTTGGGAATACAGTGAGGTTAATCCTAAAAACAAAAGTGAAAGCAAAATGATTTTATGCTTCATGGTGTTTCCTCCAGAAATAAAAATTAGCTTGAATGAATTTAGTAAAAGTTTATATTCAATCCGCTTTAAAACCAAACTTGGCTGAGATTAATTCCCAGCCAAGTTATGGGTAGTGAAAAATCTGAGAATAATTTTACAACTTATTGATTTCCTGCTCCAACAGTGAAACAAGTTCTCCCATTCTGTTTATAACAGACTTAACAACTTCGGGTTTTGTTAAATCAACTCCGGCTTTTTTCAATTGTTCCATTGGATAATCATTACCACCGGATTTCAAGAGGTTAATATATCTATCAACTACTTTTTGCTTTTCATTTCCTGCTGCAGCTTTATATTCGTTAAACAATTGAGATGATGATGCAAAACATGTTGCGTATTGAAATACATAAAACGGTACTGTATAAAAATGTGATATTCTTGCCCATACATAATTTAACAGTTCATCCCTTTCAATTGCACTTCCATAGTAGGTTGTGTTTAGTTCATCCATAATACTTGTAAGAACATCTGCTGTAATTGGTTCTCCTTTTTCTACAAGTTTATGAACTTGAAGTTCAAAGTCAGCAAATAATGTTTGAAGATAAAATGTTCCGGTAATATTTTTTATTGATTGCTGAATTAATGCTATTCTTTCTTTGGGATCCGTAGATTTGCTGAGAAGATAATCAAGCAGCATTGCTTCATTAAAAGTAGAGGCAACTTCGGCAACAAATAGTGTATAACCGCTGTTAGCAAATGCTTGGTTTTCATCTGCTAGAAGCGTATGCATTGTGTGTCCCATTTCATGCCCAAGAGTGAAAACATTGTCCAGCGTTTCATTGTAATTCATCAACATATAAGGATGAACGCCATAAACACCACCAGAGTAAGCACCGGATTGTTTACCCTCACTTTCATAAACATCAACCCAGCCGCTTTTAAGTGCGTGTTCGTACTTGCTGAAATATTCTTTGCCTAACGGTTTCACTGAAGCGAGTATCCATTCTTTAGCTTGTTCATACGGATAAGTTTTGTTGAAATCAGTTAATGCAATTGATCCATCATAAGAATGATACTTTTCTAATCCTAATATTTTCTTTCTTAACTGGTGATACTTTTTCAAGGGCTCTGTGTTTGCTTTGACAGTGTTAATCAAATTTTCATAAACTGCAACAGGAATATTATTTCCTTCAAGTGCAGATTCTAAACAAGAAGCATAATTTCGAGCCTGAGCATTTGCCCAATCACTTTGGCAAATTGCGTTGTAGATCGCAGCATAAGTATTCATATTCTGTTTGAAGGTGTTATAATGCGCTTCGAAAATTGTTTTACGGTCTTCTTGATTCTTATTATTTGTCAAAACTCTAAAATAGTTTCCATTAGTTGCCTTAACCTGCTCGCCGGTTGACAATGTAACTGTTGGATAGTTAATATCAGTTACTGAAAGCTTTGTATAAATATCGTTAGGAGTGGAATTAAACCTTGAGAAAAATGAGAGCATTTTTTCTTTGTCAGCATCTAAAACATGATTTTGCAAGCGATACAAATTTTTAATACTGAATCGATACGGCTCGAATTCCTGATAACTGTAAATCCATTTCTCCATTGTTTCCCAAGGGATCTCGAGCATTTCAGGATTTATCCATGAAGTAGCTGTGCTGTAATTTGCAAATGCAATTTGTACTTTCTGCAAATTGGCAGCGGCAGCTTGATCTCGAGTGTCTAGGTCATAAGTTAATTGAGGATATCTGTATACTTTGTAGGATAGAATTCCAAGGTCGTCGTTCAGTTTTTGGACTTTTAAAAGTGTTTCCGGGCCTTCCTTTAACCTGCCTTTATAAGTAACAACTTCAGCCATTTTGGATTCTAAATCTTTTAATCCTTTTTCCCACTCATCCCAGCTTTTATATATATCGTTTAAGTTCCATTTATATTCGGCAGGAATCTCATCGCGGTTCTCATATACTTTTTGAGCAAACAGTGTAGGTACAAATGAAATGAGCAAAAAAAGCAGGTAGTATTTAATTGGCTTTTGCATAATTGTTCCTTAATTAGTTAGTGAAAAATTTGAAAGTAAGTCGTCAATAAGCATTCATTTTAATAATGCCATTAATTCTTATAACGGCTTACGCTATATAAATAAATTGATATTATAACCAGTAAGATAACTTAATCAGAAATATATTATCGGCTCTTAAATCAAAAAGATTTTCAACTGATCTGCCAAAATTAAACTCGCCAGTTGGTTCAACATCTGCCCGGTTTTGTGTCCACACAAAATAAAGAGTGGATCCAGGCAGATATTCCCAACGAAGCACAGCACTACCGCGCAATGATAGAAAATTGAAATTGGGATTACTAATTTCATATGAGTTTGCAGGACCATTTCCATCTGGATCAAGCCTATAAGATTCAATATCTCCCGAGGAAGTTAAATTATTTGTTATAGTAGAACCATTACTTCCGTAGTTCAGAAATTCATATGATTTTGCTTTTCTAAGGGTTTTAAACTCACTGTATTTTCCAGAAGCAATTAGCGGCTGGACATATACCTGAAGACTAAGTGTAGGACTAATAATCCAATCTGTCCTTATATCGGCAGCCAACGTTGTTTGCTCAAGATGAGCAAAAACATATCTCCTATCAAATGTTTCTTTTGCTTGCAGATCGTTATAAGCCCCTATCCATTGAGCGTGAAAAATATCCCGAGAGTATTCTGGACCAACTTGTAAAGTCAAAGTGGGTGTAATTTTAAATTCAACATTTGCATAAAGCTGATGATTGTTCAAATTATCACCAATACTTGCATCTGCGCCTGCATTTAGAACCCACCACTGCCGGTTATCTGTATTCAAATCCAATGTATAAGAACGATTTATAGGATTAAGAGTTAATGGCCCGCCGCGTGTTCTTCTTGCATTGTACGATTCAGGATTATAAGTAAATGAAACCCGAACCCCTGATAAATCTGAAAAGAAAAGATAACCACTCAGAAAATAACCATGCAAAGTTTTATTGCCGCCAAAATCAAAGCCTCCAAATGCAGCAGCGCTAATTCCAGCATTATGATAATATGATGTTGGTTCTGTGAAATTGTAACTCAAAGCAAAATGAGTGTTGATTAAATCGCTGTAAGCCCCAAATCCTAAATCATTAACTTCAAAACCAGGACTTAACCAGCCAACAGCAGTATTCAAAGTTAAAGCTCCGCGATTCTTGTTTAACATTATCCTTCCAGCGTAACCCATTAATGATGTTGCAGAACTATCAACGCCGAGATGACTAGCATCGGGGCGCTGGTAGTAATGCCCAGCCCCTCTTTGCAGGGCAATCATTCTTTTGCTGTCGCCACTTACTCTTGATAATGCGGCCCAACCTGTAAGCACATAAGTTCTTTCCTGGTCAAGAAATACCCATCCATCCGAACCCAAAACAAATGCATTTTGATTAAGTTGACTTTTTAAAGCGGGGTCATTAAAGAAACGATTAGTTAAAGTTGATAAAATTCCCAAACCTTGATTGCCGCGATTAAAATCTCGTCGTATTCTAAAAACACCATAGTACGAAAGTGGCTCTATTTCTGCACTTGACCGTTGTCCGGCAAGATCTATATCCGCATGTTCACGGCGTGTAAGTGCTTGTATTGTTCCAACTTGCCAATCATTAAACACTCTGCCTGATATTTTTGCAGCACCTAGAATATGAGTACCGCTCGGAACATCAGCATAATCATAACTTGGTAAACTGCCTTGCGGTGCCCGGCCAATTCTTCTGCTGTAAAAAATATTTGCACCGGGCCAGTTAAAATTCCAATTGTTGTTTGTACCTCCATTACCAAAACGATAGATGTTCACACCTTCAGTAAAGAAAGGTCTTTTTTCCTGAAAGGCTGTTTCAACATCGGTAAGATTTATTACTGCAGGATCAACTTCCACTTGTCCAAAATCTGGGTTTATTGTACCATTAAGTGTGAGGCTGCTTCCCAAACCTGCTCTAACATCTAAACCAAAACCAGGAATATATTTATGACCAGGATTAAATGGATTATTCTTATCATTCCCAATATACTCAGCTCTGCCGGTTGCATATGGCAAAAGTTCAAGTTGAGTTGGTGGAGTAATTCCCTCGATTCCAATCAACTCGGGAAACCTTGAAGCAAATCCGCTTTCATTTCTGGGTGTGTAGGCAATCATAATCGTTTCAGCAGTTCGGCTGATAAATCTTTCAACATTAATTCCCCAAACTTGCTCATCTGTTTCTTTAAACCTTAATTGGGAATACGGAATTCTCATTTCAACGGACCATCCATCTTGATCTATCTGGGGAACACCTTCCCAAACTGCATCCCAGGCAAGGTCAGTTTGTTTGGTGTCATTTTCCAAAAGTCCATCAGCCAACGTACCGGCAGCGTTAACATAAAAGAAATAACCGCTCCTTTTATCGCCGTACGAATCTAAATAAAGAACCATCCCATCCGATGGATCACCCCAAACAAAATCTCTGCGAACCAGGCGAGCTAGAACTGAATCAGGATTCGAGTCATAGTTCTTAGCTGCAAAGTAAATTGCTTCATCATCATATGCTACCCACAATTCTGTTGGTTGAGTTGGTCTTTCACCCTGGTTGGGCTCTTGCTGATACAATTCAGTAAATCCTGGTCTTTTCCAAATGTCTTCAGTCAGTCTTCCATCTATAGATATTTTTTCGGTTAGCCTTACTGCAGCAATTTTTTTTGGTGAGGTGCCTTCGATTGCATTTAGAGATGTAAATAGTACAAATAACAAAGCCAATAATAGGCAGGCTGAACTTTTCATTCTCTCTCCACAGTTTGTTAATTAAGTAAATGTTGATTTTCACTTTTAGCGCATTTAAAGATCATATCTCCACCAATTACTTTGCCCGCTTAATGTTTTTTTACAGCATCGAGAACAAAAAATATCATGAATGATTATTTAATATTTCGGTACTGGTTTTTAACTTCTGAGAAAAGCTGAGAAAATATTCGCTGTCAAACAAATTATTCCTGATGAGCGGAGAGATTGATTGGCTGGAGGTTTATATAAAATATGAAATGAGATAATTTCTACGTAAAAAAACGCTTTTTATTTAATTCTCGTATCACACTCAAAAAGTTTAGGAGTTTCGAATCGCCTAGTTTGTCTGTCTTCAGATGATTGCTGATTACTTAAATTTTTGCTTTCAGATACTTTGAATTGTATGCCAATTCGTTCTTTCTCTTTTGTTAATTCGTATGGTAATTCAAAATCTACCGTGTAAAAATGATTTGAATGTTTATCAATTCTTTTGGTAGGGATTTTAATTCCATCAACTGATAAATAAAAATCTGCATCACTTTCATCACCATAAAATAAAGCTCTTAGAATGATTGCTTCAGAAGGATTTATACCCATGTCAAATTTAAACCATGATTTTGATCTCACCCAATTTTTACCATTAACTTCACCAGTTTCTGAAATCCAAGCTTGGAAGTTATGTTCATCATTGGAAAATTTATTACCAACAAACCACTTATCGATTACATCAGCAGGTTTTTTTATAAGTTTTTCTTGAAAAGCTTGCCATTCGGTAGTTGTATAAATATCAAAATAAACTGCATATCGCTCGCCAAATAATTTGTAAAATGGAATTAACTCAATATCCTGTGGAACTCCAGTATTAATTGTTCGAAAAGTTAAATTCTTTCCCACAACTGGTTTTATCCAATTATTAAGATTGGTTTCATCCGAAATGAATTTTGGAATCGGTAATGCAGCTGTTTCTTTATTGAGTCTCTCAACATCTTCACCGATACCAAATTTCATAACTTCATTCATTTGTTTTTGACCAAGTTTGCCGGCAAGTACTAACGGACCAAACATTATTGAAGCACGATTTGGGTAATCCGGCATTTTTTCTAAATGCAAATCAAATGGCATGATGATTTCAACTTTGTCATTGTTTTTCCAAACTCTTTTAATTTGTACATAACTTGATGGATTTGCCGAAACATTTTCTAAAACATCATTTATCTTGATCTGATAATTTTTAGCTGCCCAATAAGGAACACGCAGATTCAAAGTTAAATCAACCGGTTGAGTTACGCTGAATTTTAATGTTGTTGACTGCTCATCCGGAAAATTTGTTTTTTGAATTAGTGTAAGATTTTTTTCTTTCCAATTAACTTGCGATGAGATAAAGAGATTCACATAAAGAGAATTTTCGTTATGAAAGTAAATATTATCTCCAAATTTGCTGAAAGACTCAATGCCAGTGCCGCTGCAGCACACATAACTCTCTTCAGGAGCACAATACATTCTCCAAGCCCCGGGAAGCATTGGTACATAATACATAAATGCACCTCCAACTTCAGGATGCTGTGTACCCATAATTCCATTGAACAAAGCCCGCTCGTAATAGTCTGCATATTCAAGCTTTGGATCGAGCGAATAGAGATGACTAGTTAATTTCAGCATGTTATAGGTACAGCAATTCTCATGATTCTCAGAACTTAGCTGATCAAATAAATGATAAGGCTCTGACCGCCAATGTTCATAATTACTAGTCCCGCCTGTTGAATAGGATCTGGCTTCAACAACTTGATTCCAAAAATATTTAGCAATGCTTTTATAATATTCATCACCAGTTAATTCATAAGCTCTTATTGCTCCAATAATTTTTGGTATTTGAGTATTTACATGAAGCCCTTTTAATTTATCTTCATGGTTTGAGAGTGGTTCAAAGACAAACTTATCCTCAAATCGTTTTGCAAGCTCCATATACACTTCTTTTCCTGTAATTGCATAAAGATTGTAAAACATCTCATTCATTCCACCAAACTCAACACGTAACATCTTTTGAATCTGCTGCTCAGATAATTTATCTGTTCTTAATTTTACCCAGTATGCCATTTCTTCAGCTATCTGCAAAGCTTTTTGTTTATTCATATGAAGGTACACATCAATCAGTCCGGCAAATATTTTATGAATAGTATAGTAGGGAGCCCAAACTCTAATACCGGATTCTACTCTATCAAAAAATTTTTCTGGAAAAGCGCTTAAGTAACCTTGGAGATTTATTGCTTTTTGGCATTCTTCCAAACCAAATAATAAGCTATCAACCTTTTCTAAAAATACTTTATCCCCAGTACTCGAATACATTAAAGCACTTGCAGAAAGAAAGTGTCCCGTAAAATGTCCCCGTAATTCTATGGAAGGTTCCTCCCAACCCCCAAGCGGCTTTGCAGAGGATTGAATACCAGCATTAACTTTAAAGTTATGAAGCAGACGATTAACATCCATACTAATCAAATATCTATAGTTCAAATCCATAGCTCTCTTAAACTCACCATCCAGGATTCTAACATCTTTTATGTCAAAAGGTTTTGCAATGAAAGGTATTTTGGGTTGTATAAAATTTTTATCTTGGCTCAATTTAGTTTGGGGAATTACTATGCTGTTCAAATAAGTAAATAATAAAACAGATATAGAAATGATAAGATTATATTTTTTTGCAAACTGATTTAATAAAATTAGGTTCATTTAAGGACCTTAATACTATTTTAATAATTAGGAGACTTTCTTTAACAAAACGTAATTAGGGTGGCTGTAATTGTCAAGAAGCTTAAATCCATCAAAGCGTGATTATTTTTACGAATTAATTAAATTGATTTACTTAGATTACATTTTGTGTAAAACACTTATTCAATAGGTTTATAAAATTATTACCAAGCATCAATTAGAAACAATAAATGAAAAAAATATGAAAGATTCAAAAATCAAACTTGCAGTCGTATTACTTTTATCATCTCTTATTTTTTGTGCTTGTAATTCCGAACCTCTTTCAACCAAAAAAAATCTCGAGCAATGTATACTATCCGATACATCAAGTTATTTCTATGTTAATGTAAATAACTATCCCGAAAAAAATAATAAACTACCAATCGGTATTTTTGATTCCGGTACAGGCGGATTAACTGTAATGGATGCCATAGTAAACTTTGATGGATTTAATAATGAAAGCAAAAATCTTAATTCGGATGGTATTTTAGATTTTGAAAAAGAATATTTTATTTACCTTGCTGATCAAGCAAATATGCCTTATGGAAATTACCCTTCGTGCGGTAAAACTGACTTATTGAAAGAACATATTTTAAAAGATGCTCAATTCCTTCTGAGCAATAAATATTATCAATCACCAAATGATAATAAGTTTAAAACTGATAAGCTTCCCATAAAAGCCCTAGTTGTTGCATGTAATACAGCTACTGCTTATGGGTTAGAGGATATTGAAAAATTCTTAACTAAAGCTAAACTTAACCTCAAAGTAATCGGAGTAATTAATGCCGGTGTTAAAGGTGCTTTTGAAAATATTTCCAAAGACGAAGATTGCAGCATCGGAGTAATGGCCACCGAAGGAACAGTCTCATCAAAAGGATATGTAAACGCAATAAACAAATATCGTACTGATTTAAAGTTCACTGGGGAAATTCAGGTATTTCAGCAGGCAGGGGTTGGATTAGCCGGAGCGATCGATGGTGTAAGTGATTACATTGACAAACATGCTAAGGAAATAAGAAAAAAATATAAAGGACCTTCCTTATCATCAAAGGATGCTAAAATAGATATAGGAATTTTGAATCGTTACAATCTAGACTGGAGCAGTAACAAAGTATTGTATTCAGGTAAAAAAGCTAATCCAACTGATATTCAGTTGAACTCAATAGAAAATTATATTTATTACAATGTTGTTTCATTGCTTGAACAAATAAGAAAATCTTCTAATGCAAAACCTCTTAAAACAATTATCCTTGGCTGTACGCATTATCCATTCTATAAAAATGTATTTGCCAAAAAACTTAAGGAGCTGTACAACTTAAAAGAGAACAATGAATATATTTACAGACATTTAATGCATAAAGAAATTACACTCATAGACCCAGCGATAAACACAGCTAAGGAACTATATAAATATCTTAAAGACAATAAACTTTTTGGAAATGAAAGTCTGACAAAAAGTGAGTTTTATATCTCAGTTCCGAATGTTCTTAATACAAACATAGAGATAGACTCATCTGGAAATTTTACTTATGAATATAAATATGGTCGTATTGCTGGAGATATTCAGGAATATGTAAAGCAAGTTCCTTTTAGTAAAGTAAATTTACTTCCAGAAGTAGTAACAATGTTAAAAGAGAAAACACCTCTTGTGTACAAATTGATAACGGACTTTAACCAGAACAGCAGTAAAACAGAATTTTTAAGAACTGCTAATTTGGGGTTACTATGATAATTTTATGGACAATAATTTTATTCCTCAGTTTAGTAGTGCATGGATTCAACAACCACTTAAATAAATGATTATATAAACCGGTAAATACAAAAGCCCCGTTATTTGGGGACCTGATTGGCTCCGCGATTCCGATTTCATCGGAACTGAAGGCGCTCGAACCTGCATCCCGATTTTATCGGGATAACAGCCGAATGCTCAGAGAATAATCTCCTCTGTAATCAATCGCTCTATCATCTTTCTACTTTTCCATGATTTGATTTTTCTTTCAACTATTTGGGCTTGCTCTTTGCTTTC
>JACAFC010000223.1 GCA_013388515.1 Ignavibacteriaceae bacterium
ATTTGAAACAGTCTCAAATTCATTGGTCACAACTTCAAATCAATTAACCGGTTACAAATACGTTATTTGGTTCTTAGGTGATGAATCTACAGCAGATGAAACATTCAGTAGTGCAGAACAGTCTATTCTTAAAACATTTTTAGATAACGGTGGAAGTTTATTCGTCACCGGTTCAGAAGTTGGATGGGATTTGGATTTTAATGGTTCTGTTTCAGATAAGGATTTTTTCAATAACTATCTTAAATCAATTTATGTTGATGATAATCCAACTCCGAATACACCATTCGCGTCAGGGATTATCGGTTCAATATTCGAGGGGTTAAATTTTGATTTTGGTCAGACATACCCCGAAGATTGGCCTGATGTAATAACTCCATTCGGCGGCAGCACAGGAATCGTGCAATACAACGGAACCCAAACAGCTGCAATAACTTTCACTGGAAATTTTCCAAATGGAACGAACACAGGAAAGTTGATTTATTTTGGTTTTCCAGTTGAAACAATTGCATCAGATTCCATCAGAAAAGAAATTCTGGCCATAGCACATACATTTTTTACTACGCCGGTTTCGGTTGAAGATGAAGCAGAAATAATACTAAAAGAATTTTCCTTGTCTGTTTATCCAAACCCGTTCAATCCAGCAACGAAAATTAAATTCAGTAATTCACAAGCAGGGAAGTATCAAATAAGGGTGTATAACTTACTAGGCGAAGAAGTGATGTTATTGTTTGATGATTATCTTGAAATTGGTAAACATGTATTCGAACTAAAAATGGATAACTTTCCATCCGGAATGTACTTCATTAATGTTCAATCTGATCAAATGAATCTGTCCGAAAAAGTAATGTTTTTGAAATGAAAGGTTAGTTATTACTTTTTCCAAAAAATAAAATTAAAGGCCGCCAAAACCTTTTTGCCCAAGCCGATTCTGTATGGGCAGCATCTTTATCAAAATACCAGATTAAATCTTTGCCTTTCTCATAACCTTTATTTTGAAGTGCAGCAATCATTTCATCTATACCTGGCTGTAACTCTGTTTCTATACCTATACCGCCGTTATCAATGTATAGTTTTATATTTTTCTTATTTCCCAAATAGTTATGCACGGTATCAACATAATTATACTCATAAACTTTAAATGCTGGAGAAAAACATGCAGCCATTGAAAACACCTCTGGGTAACACCAAGCTAACATGAATGAGATCAAACCTCCCATTGATGACCCTGCAACAGCAGTATACTTGCGTTCCGGTAAAGTCCTATATTGATTATCTATAAACGGTTTGAGTTTAGTAACAATAAAATTCATGTATGAATAACCTAGCGACGAATGACTGTACTCTTTTGTTCGATGGGTAGTGTTGTATATTCCGACAATTATTAATTCATTAATAGTATTTTCCTTAATCAGCGAATCTGCAACCTCATCAACTTTCCAGTCATATCCATAAGAGGATGTAGCCGGATCAATAATGTTCTGTCCATCATGCATATAAAGTACAGGGTATCTCTTGTCAATACATGAGTCATAACTTGGAGGAAGCCAGACAATTATATCGCGTGGTTTCAAGCCGTCTCCCACAAAGTTAAGATGATATCTTACCGTTCCAGTTATTTGTCCATGTATTAGTTTTGGTTCCTTATTACTCCATCTTCTTATTTGAAAAAAGATTGTAGTGTCATTTACAATTTCAAGGTTGTTATTTTTTGGAGTTGATCCATCATCATTTAACGCCTCATGATCCCATGATCCTTTAGTGAACTTAAATTCAATGGATTCACCTTTGTTAAACCAAAATTTTCTTGACCATGTTGAATCATTAATCTTATGGAGTATAATTAAATTTGGATTCCAATTACCCAAAAGTGAACCATTCCCCGTAATAAAAACCAAATCACTATCATTTAATTTTGGAGTATTCACTATAAATTGCACGCTTACTGAATCTTGGGCAAAAGTTGTGGTAGCTTTTAAGAGTAAGAGAAAGAGTAAGATGGTTTTTGTAATTGTCATTTTAATTTTTCAAAATGTTGATAGTCTTTGCTGCTTTTCCAATTTCCACCCCATTTCCAACCGCGCTTTAAAAATTCACGAACAACAAATGAATTAGAAGTTATTGTTCCTTTTGCATCGGGATTGTATGCTCGTTTTGATGAATTGAGTTTATTGATTTTAATATGCGGGTTTTGTACCGGATTAATATCTATTGCTCGTCCAAATGAATGTGCTGAGAATTTTTTAGTTCCTTTTACAAAACGATAATTGAAAGCAGAGGAATTATTGTCTGAAGTTGAAAGCTCGTCTGACCAGTTATATTTGTTTATAGGAATAACTTTGGCAATTGGAAATCTATTCTGTTTGATGATCTCGAATATTTCAACAATGTCTTCTGCTAAATCTTTGTGAATAAGAATCTGGCCTTGGTGGAGTTTTCCATCAAATGAATAATACTTTACGGAAATTAATTTAAGGCTGCTTTGAATATCCTCTGGAATTTTCTTTTCAGTAAATATCTCATCTATTCTGTAATCTGCATCAATTATTATAGAATCAGATGAGATAGATTTCATTTTCGCATCTGCCAAAACAAAAATGAATAAGTGAAATAACAAAACATGAATAAGTTTATTCAATCGTATAGCTAATTTATTAGATTATTTGCGACTTTTATTTATAGAGTTCTGTGGTAAAATAAATATATTTGCACAATCAAAAAATAAAGGAATAAAATGAAGTATATAGTATTTGTGCTTTTAGTAATTGGATTTATCGGCTGCAGCAAGGATGCGGATGTAGTAAAGCTTGAATCTGGTGTGGAATATGCAAATGACTCACTTGGTACAGGAAGAGAAGCGAAAATCGGTGATTTAGTTTCGGTACACTTCAGAGCTTGGATAATAACGGATTCCAATAACCTTTACAAAGACTGGTCAAAAGATTCAACACGTCAAATGTCCACAATCGGAAATTCATTTGATTTTGGACAACCCATTAAGTTTAAACTTGGTGATTCAGCTTTCATAAAAGGAGTTGATGAAGGCATAGTAGGGATGAAAGCAGGTGGTTATAGGACTATTATAATTCCGTCAAATAAAGCTTATGGTGAATTGGGGTTTGGGCCTGTGCCTCCAAATTCTAACTTAAAAGTTTATATAAAACTGGTTGATGTTAAAGATGCAATTGTTGCTAAGCAATGGCAGATTGATACAACTAAATTAGTCTCAACAAAAAGTGGACTGAAGTATTCAATACTTCAACCTGGAACTGAGGAAAAAGCCGATTCAACAGATTTAGTGGTAGTACATTATTCTGGATTTTTGACTAATGGGAAAGTCTTTGATAGTTCAGTTGAAAGGGAAGAGCCATTTAAATTTCGATTAAAGCTTCAGCCGGTTATTCCAGGATTGGAGGAAGGGATTAAACTTTTAGGAAAGGGTGGAAAAGCTAAATTTATTATACCACCTGCACTTGGATATGGCGAAAATCCTGTTGGAATTATTCCACCAAATTCTACTTTAATTTTTGATTTAGAAGTGATTGACATACAAAAAATGAATACGAGTCATAAATAAAATTTGATTAGTGAAAGGGCTTGTTGATAGTAGCTTTTTCCAAAAAGATTTAAGTGGTTGAGTACATGGTAAAGTTTATAAATATTTTCCCTGTACTCATAACCACCATTTAAAGGAAAGGTTTCATCATAACTTAAATAAAATTCTTTAGTAAAGCCGCCAAATAATTTGGTCATAGCAAGATCTGCTTCTCTATGACCGTAATAAACTGCCGGATCAATCAAACAAGCTCTTCCATTTTCGTCTGTAATAAAATTTCCACTCCATAAATCGCCATGTAAAAGAGATGGTTCTTCTGTACTAGTCTGAAGAATATTCTCTAATTTATCTTCCAGCTTTTTAAATGCTGCTCTAAAAGACTGATCCACATAACCGTTTTTTTCTGCCAGTTGGAATTGATACAACAATCGATTATTGTAATAGAAGTGTGTCCAATTTGTTTTTCCGATTTCATTTGTGATATTCTTTTGAAAAGTTGATCCAATATAATTGTCTTCAAAAAATCCGTATTCATTAGAAGTGTACTTATGCATTTTTGCAAATGCATAACCAAATTCTGCAAAAAAATTTTTGCCTTTTTCTTTACCATCAATGAATTCGATTAAGATGAAGTCCTCTCCAGTAAGTTCTACTTTTGGGACTCTTATAGCTTTACTTTTACTAATCTCAATTAGTCCATTGGATTCTTTGCTAAACATATCTGGAGGAACATTTTTATTAAACTTTAAAAAATATTTTCTGCCTTCTGCTGTACCAACTATTACAGATTCACTAATACATCCGCCTCCAACATGCACAACGTTACTTATCTTAGTTCTAAGATGTATCTCTATTTTATTTTTGATGCTTTGTGGAATCATCACTACTAAGTTTTTTCAGTAATCCTTGGCAGGAATCCTCAAGAATATCTAATACAAGTTCAAAGCCGCTGGCACCGGAGTAATATGGATCCGGGACACCATCAAATTTTTTATTTGAGTAAAAATCTATCATCTTAACAATTTTTGTTGAATACTTATTTTTTTTGTCAAGAGCTTTTAGAGAATTAAAAATTTCATTATCCAAGGCAATTATTAAATCATATTTTTCAAAATCACTAAAAACAAAAGGTCTTGAAGTCCCTGGCAAATCATAACCGCGTTTTTGAGCATGTTTAATCATTCTTGGATCATACGTTTCGCCTTCATGATAATCGAGTAACCCTGCAGAATCAATTTGATATTCATTTTCTAGGCCTGATTCATTAATATATTTCTTTAAAATACCTTCAGCAGCGGGCGAACGGCAGATGTTTCCTAAGCATACAAATAATATCTTTTTCATAAATAAATGAATAATTATAGTCAGACTTTTGGGGGAGTAATTTACGAATATTCTGATGATTGTTTTAATAGCTTAACTTTCCTTAGACAAAGTATTTTTACTTGCACAAAATATTAAATTGGACAGTCGATGTAGTAAACGTCTTATATTATGGACAAGCATATTTTTTATTATTGAATTTTAATTGCCATTATTATAATTAACTGGCATTCAAGTTGCGTTTTATATTAAAAACATTTTTTAGGCGAATCATGAAAAAATTATTGTTAATTGTCACTTTAGTATTTAGTGTAAATTCCTTAGCACAATTAAACAGTGCAAGTGTTAAATTAGGATTTTTTAATCCAAGTGCCGCTAATGGGGGATTCATTATTGGTTATGAAGGCGGAAAAATTATTGATGAAAGATTATTATTTGGATGGAGCATCGATTGGTTTCACTCAAGTTATGTTGATAAGGAGTTAGTGAATGATTTCAATGAAGCTTTTGGTTTTGGAGAAATAAATGAGCTTAGGGCAAAAACAAATCTTCATGAATTTCCAATATTATTGAATTTTAGAGCTGAGTTCCCGATGACACCAATTTCTAAATTTTATGCTACAGGCGGAGTTGGTGTTGAATTTTTACTGATCAATTATAGAAGTTTTCAAAATCCTGAAGATGATGAATTTAAAGCTGCCTTCGATTTTAGTTGGCGGATTGGAGTGGGACTTTTACATAGGATAGGAAGCCGTTCTGAAGTTTTCGGACAGCTTGATTTTCATTCCTCTGAACCAAGCTGGGAATATGAAGTGGAAGATATTGTTCGCGGTAAAAGAATTTTTGAACGAAGTTTTGATATGAGCGGCATGATGGCCAGAGTAGGAATCAGATTTTTTTTCTGAATTTGACTGGATCTAAAACCCATAACAAATAAAATAATCTACGGTTTCCATACCCAATTCAAAGTTTCATTTTTATTATCAAACATGAAATCTGAGAGGAATAGATTATCGGAAAAAATTATTCTGGAACATGTACGAGGAAATATTCTTTAGCTGTTTCACCAATAATCTTGGCTTCAGAGAGAGTCATGTGCATCTCGCTAGGGGTGTTTTCATCATGCCCAGCTTCAATTATCGCAAGGTCTGAACCTTTTGCATTTACTACAAGTGAGTTGCAGTAAGCTGTATCTCCACCATAGCAAATTTTTTTTCTCCTATATGTAAATGTGTAACCGAATGAAGGGATGTTTCGAGTTTTGATTCCATCGCGGAGGAATTCCTTGTGTATAACTGGAAATGGCTTTATTAATACGGATTTTCGTTTGAATGAATTTGTATGTGTAAGTTCTTCTAGATTTATCTTGTAACCAATGGTTTTTGAATAGACTTTATTAAATGCATTGTAAATACTTTTAATTTCTACACAACCTTTTGGGAAATAAATTGATAATGGAGTTTTCTTATTCATTACGCGCCAATATGTTAATAACGACCAAACTCCACCAACATGATCATGATGGCCATGAGAAATAAATACATCTGAAATTTCGAGTAAGCTTTTTATACCAACTTCTTTATTAAGGTCTCTCAGTATACCATCACCGGGGTCAATAATAAAATAACTCTGTCCGGCTTTTAACAATATTCCGGTAGCAATATTCGGTATGGAACAAAATATCTTTATAGAAAAATCGTTCTTCCTCCAGTAGAGCGGATATTTAGGAAAGTTTTTCATTTTTTCCTTTTGGATTGAAATATTTGCATTTTTTAGGATTCTTGCATCTAGCAAAAATATTAAATGAGTAACTAGAAAAATCAAAACCCAATTCATTGCATAATTGCGAAGGGATGTTTTCAAGCGAAGTACTTGGGAATTCCACAATCCTGCCACAATCCATACAAATCAAATGATCATGGTTTTGCTTCCTGTAAAGGCTTTCGTAGTGAGTCATATTATCCCCAAAGTTCCTTTTACAGAGAAGATTGCATTGCACAAGCAGCTCAAGAGTTTTGTACACCGTTGCTCTGGATACTCTAGAGCTGTTGTTTTTCATTATAACATATAAATCATCGGCTCCAAAATGACCTTCATAATCCAATGCAGCATCCATTACCTCAAATCGTTCGGGTGTTATTCGGTTTTGTCCCTTTTTAAGGAATTGTCTAAGTATTTCAGCAGCTTTTTTATTTTTCATCAGTCTTAATAATTTTTTTCAATTAGTAAATTCATGGTTTGTTCATTATTAAGTTAGTTTAATCCAATAGCTCTCAGTCCATTAACTGCAATGAATGTGAGGAAATATGCAATAGTGCTAAATACTAAAATTTGCAGTATTGGTATTCTCCATCCACCTGATTCCTTTCGAGCTACTGCAACAGTTGATAAACACTGCATTGCAAATACGAAGTAAATAATAAGCCCGATTATAGTAGAAGTTGTAAAAAGATAATCTTCAGTACCTTCAAGTTTAGCATCTCTCATTGCTGTAACGATTGAGCTTTGTAATGTGTTTTCATCGGATGTAACTTTAAAAATTAAAGCCATCGAACTTACAAACACCTCACGTGCAGCAAATGAAGCAATTAGAGAGATCCCTACCCGCCAATCCATCCCAAGCGGAGTCATTACAGGTTCTAAAATTTTACCTAAATCTGCTGCGTATGATTTTGACAGCCTTTCAGTCTTAGTTATTCTTAAAATTTCCTCCTGGTTCAATCCTTTTGCCTCAATTTTAGTATTAATATTTGGGAAGGTAGTAATTAACCATAAAAACAATGATAAAATAAGAATAATTGGTCCAGCCTTTTTTAGGTAAGTTAGTGTACTTATATAAGTATTATTAATAACAACTCTAAATTTTGGAGATCTGTAAGCTGGAAGTTCTAAAATAAAGGATGAGTTGTCAATTGTATTTATTAACCTATTCTTAAGCTTATTTACGATACTTGCAATCACTATAGATGAAGCTATGCTAAAAATGTAAATACCGGCTAATAAAAATCCACCAAGCCATGAGTTTTTAGGAGGTAAAAGGAATGCAAGAAGTAAAGCATAAACAGGAAGTCTTGCACTGCAACTCATAAGAGGAATTATAAAGATAGTTAATAATCTTTCTCTTCTGTTTGGAATTGTTCGTGTAGCTAATAATGCAGGTATTGCGCACGCAAAGCCAGATAACATCGGAACAAACGATTTTCCATTTAAACCTATCTTGGAAAGTGGTTTGTCAATTAACATGGCACCCCTGGCTAAATAACCGGTGTCCTCTAAAGTTCCAAGTATTAAAAAAAGAATGATAATTTGAGGTACAAAAACTAGTATTGAACCAGTTCCACTAATAACTCCGTTGGCGATCAGATCACCAAACCAACCGTATCCAAATAATTTTAGCGACTGGTTGGCAAGGAAACCAAATATATTATCTACAAGAACTATTAATGGCTCAGCTAACCAAAAAATAGAAGTAAAAGTTAAAGTCATCACAAACAAGAAAAAAAGCAAACCCCAAGATTTGTGCAATAAAAGTTTATCTATTCTTATAGTTTTTTCATCAATTTTATAGCATTCAATTTTGCTCTTTTGATTAACTAGAATTTTTAATTGCCTATTTGCTCTTTCAATATTTGGTTCTAATTTCGATCCATTTAATTCAAAAATGACTTGAGATTCAATCAGTTCATTTTTTTTAAATACATCAATTAACTCCTCAGCCGGGAATTTTGGTATTTTAGTATTGTTGCATTTCTTAATTCCATTTGATCCAAGATATTTATTTAGTCTGATTACAAGTTCAGGTATTCCATTGCCGGTTCTTCCATTTACTTTTATAACTTCACAATCAAGCAACTCACCAAGCTTAACTTGGTCAACATCATAATTTTTACGATTGAGAATGTCGCTCATTGTCAAAGCTATTATAAAATTGATGTTACACTTTTTTATTTGATTTACTAAAAGCAAATGACGTGACAATTGGCTTGCATCAATAGTGATGACAAATATATCTGGAGTTCCTAACTCAGGGTGTGAAAATAGTGATTTAATTGAAACTTCTTCATCTGGCGAATTTGGAACTAAACTAACGATTCCTGGCGAATCTAGAAGATTAGCTTTTAAACCAAATTTTGGTAGTAATTTTCCCAAAGAATATTCAACTGTTGCGCCGGGGTAATTCACAGTTTTATAATTGCTGCCACTTAAGTTATTAAAAAGTGTAGTTTTGCCTGAGTTAGGTGGGCCTACGAGAGTGATAAGTGGAATTTCAGAACTTTTATGTTGAATCATTCAACTTCTATACAATCAGCTTCATTTCTTCTAAGAGCAATTAAAGTTCCTCTTATCGAGAAGGCCAGCGGATCATTAAATGTTGATACGTTCATTAATTCAATTTCTTGTCCAGGAGTAAATCCAATTTCCAAAATACGGCGTGAAGATGGATGAGAAGAATCGATATTCTTTATCAATACTTTCTCTCCAAATTTTAGTTGTGAAGCTGATCTCATTTAATAAACTATTCAGATTTAATCTACATAAAAATAGTAATGAATGGCTTATAACACAAATGTAATTTTGAGTTAATAAGATCTTTTTAAGTTATTGCTATAAAGTAATTATGTATTGGTTAAATCACATAAACGCCGGCATTAGGGAAAAATCAGAATAATGAGTGGATTTTTAATTTTTTTCAATCGATTTTTAAACTAGTCATGTTGTGGTGTTTTAATCTTCAGTCATTTTATTTTCAACAATAAAATAATATTAAACTATTCTTTAGAGTAACAATTGGAAAACAAAACTAGAATTTTAATAGTAGAGGACGAAACTTTAGTTTCTTTTGATTTAAAGAACATAATCACAAATTTGGGCTATGAAGTAACTGCCGTTGTAAGAAGCGGGGAAGAAGCATTCTCTAAAGCATTCGAAGAAAAACCAGACTTAATACTTATGGACATTATGCTTAGTGGAAAACTTAATGGTATTGAAACAGCCGAACAGATCAAAAAGAGTATAGATGTACCGATTATTTATTTAACTGCATTTGCGGATAAAGAAACAATTCAAAATGCTAAAATTACTGAACCATACGGATACATCATCAAACCATTTGAAGAACGATTACTTCAATCAACAATTGAATTAGCGCTTTATAAATTTAAAATGGAATTAAAACTAAAAGAAAGCGAAAAAAGGTATAAGCAGCTTGCTGAAAAACTGAAAGAAGTTAATGAAGCAAAAGATCAATTCTTCTCTTTAATTTCACACGAATTAAGGGGGCCGTTCAACTCAATTCTAGGTTTTGCTGAAATATTATTCAATGATTTGGATGAATTGCCGAAAGAGGAATTGAGGCTCTATGCAGATTCACTATATCATTCTAGCAGGCATATTTACAGTTTATTAAACAATTTACTTCATTTAACACGTTTTCAAACTGGTAAAGTGGACTTCAATCCAACCAACTTGGAATTAACTGAGATTATAAAAAATAATATCCAGATAATTCAGTTATCCATCGAAAAAAAAGAGATATCAATTTCTACTCAATTAAGTGATAAAATATTTGTGTTTGCTGATGAAACAATGCTTAATTCAGTAATGATGAATTTGTTGACAAATGCCATCAAATTCTCAAAAAGAGGTGGTAGGATTGTTGTTAAAGCAACGCGCCGGAGTAATGTTGGAGAAATTTCAATTCAAGATGATGGTCTTGGAATGACCGATGAAACAATTGCTAATTTATTTAAAATTGAAATGGCAAAATCATTACAAGGTACTGAAGGTGAAACTGGTACCGGGTTAGGACTTGTTTTAACAAAAAAATTCATTGAACAAAATGGAGGAACCATTAAAGTACAGAGTGTTTTTGGCAAAGGTTCAATTTTTACATTTACTTTACCTTTAATAGGATAATGTCGCAAAAAAAAATAAAAATATTAATTGTGGAAGATGAAAGTATTGTTGGTGCTGACCTAAAAGATACTTTGTTAAAATTGGATTATACAGTTATTGATGTGGTACGTACCGGTGAAGATGCTATAACAAAAGCTTTTAATACGAAACCGGATTTAATTTTAATGGATATTATGCTTGACGGAAATATTTCTGGAATTGATGCGGCACAAAAGATAAAGGAAAAAATTGATGTTCCTATTATTTATTTAACAGCATATGCTGATGAAGGTACCATTCAAAATGCTAAACTTACTGATCCGTTCGCATATATTTTGAAACCCTTTGAGGAAAGAACACTGTTTTTTTCAATTGAAAATGCGATTTACAAACATGAAGCAAATTTGAAATTAAAGAAGAGTGAGGAAAGATACAGAACATTAGTTGAATTATCTCCAATATCAATTTGCATCGCAATTGAAGGAAAAATTGTTTATGCAAATCAAGCACTATTGAAGTTATTGGGAATTAAGGACCTGAATGGATTGATCGAAAAACCTATTGAACATCTTGTGGTTTCTGAGTTTCAGAATTTTCTAAGTGAAAAACTTAGAAGCGTTGAAGACCACGGTGAAGCAATAAGGGCTGTAGAAATTAAAGTGCCATCCGCTAACGGTGTTCAAATTGAGGCTGAAATATCCGCTATACAAACCGAATACGAAGGAAAATCAGCAGTTCAAATTGTGTTTAGGGATATTAGTGAGGAGAAAAGAAAAGAAAAAATTCAACAGACAACAATAAAAATTTTACAATCAATTAATTTTTCAAAATCACTATCTCAGGAGTATGAGTACCTCTACAAAACTCTTATTGATTTTATTCCAATAAAAAATGTTGCATTTACGACAATTGATGAGAAGACTAAAAAAATAGTCTTCCAGTTTTATATGGATCAGTTTAATGCTTTTGATTTTGCCCATAAATTAGACGAAATTTTAATTGAACAAACAATTAGATCAGCAAGAAAACAAATCTTAGATATTAGTGAAATCTCAGAAATCGTAAAACTGCATGCAGACCTTTCAAAAATAAAAATTCCGTTAAGGTGGATTGGAGTTCCTCTCCCTATTAATGATAACTCCACACTTGTGTTAATTATTAAAGAATACGATGAATCGAAAATGTTAGTCCAAAATGACTTGGAGATGCTAAACGCTATAATTGTTCCATTATGCCGAGCTATTGAAAGAAAAATGATAGAACAAGATTTAAAGGTCTCGCTTGAGAAACTTGCAGAATTAAATCAAACTAAAGATAATTTTTTCTCGCTTATTTCGCATGATTTAAGAAGCCCATTTGATTCAATAATTGGGTTTACTGAGGTGTTAAAAAACGATCTTGAGAGTTTATCTCAGGAGGAAATAAAGTTATATCTAGATTCACTTTATCAAACAAGCAGGCACATTTACACTTTAATAAATAACTTATTGCAGTACTCCAAATTTCAGCTAGGAAATTCAGAATTTTCCCCAAAAGGGTTAAAATTGAGAGAAATTGTAGAAAAGAACGTTGAGATATTAAAGGGAATTTCAATTAAGAAAGAAATTTCAATTCGGTTTCATGAAGTTGCAGATTTGTGTATTAAAGCTGATGAAGATATGGTTAATTCCATTGTGTTAAATCTTCTTACTAATGCAATAAAATTCACTCCAAGAAAAGGTGAAATTTTGGTTTCTGCGGGTAAAATGAATGGCTTCGTTCAAGTCCATATAAAAGATTCTGGTGTAGGAATGGATCAAGCAAAAATTGCTAAAATTTTCAAACTTGATGCTAAAAAATCAACTCCTGGAACAGAAAACGAGAGTGGTACCGGGCTAGGTTTGCTATTAGTCAAACAGTTTATCGAGCGACATTCTGGTACCATTGAAGTGGAAAGTAAGCCAAATATGGGAACGACATTTTCTTTTACCATACCTTGTTGTCCGTAGAAATCCTACGTTCGGAAATAACGTTTATTTCATGCTTTAAGCCTATTTTTATCAAATTTCAACACATCCATCTTTAACCATTAATCAAAAATGTGAAAGTGGCTAATTTTCTTGACTTTTCTGCATATATTGACCATATTTTGCTACCAAGAAGGTAATGATTCTAAATTTCCCGTTATTGGAAGAAAATTCTAAGTCATCTTTAGTATTCTATAAAGATGAAGTATAATTCATTTTGTAAATTTCATAATATTAAAACATAGGTGTTATATGATAAAAGATGTTGTTAATCGGAGCAAATCACTACAAATCTGGCAAATTGTGTCAGAATCAAAATTATTCTGGATTTCTTTTTTTGCTGTACTTACCGCTTTGGCAGCTCAAATAACAATTCCAACTAAACCAATTCCATTTACGCTTCAAACATTATTTGTTATCCTCTCTGGTGCAGTACTTGGTGCGAGGAATGGAGCTATCAGCCAGTTATTATACTTAACTTTAGGAATCATTGGATTGCCTGTTTTTGCTCAAATTCCAGATGCACCGATTGGTTTGGCGAGACTATTTGGGCCAACTGGTGGTTATTTGTTAGCATTTCCTGCAGCAGCTTTTATTACTGGATATTTACTTGATAGGAAACGGAATTATTGGTCGGTTGTTGCCTCTATGTTCATCGGTGAGATTGTAATATTGTTTATCGGAGTTCTGCATTTGACCTTTTTCTATACAGGCAATTTTGAAGAAGCGATAAAATATGGTGCATCTATTTTTACGGTTTGGATGGCAGTAAAAGTATTCATCGCCACCCTTGTATATAC
>JACAFC010000150.1 GCA_013388515.1 Ignavibacteriaceae bacterium
GCACAAAATCCTGATGTTTACTTCCAAGGCAGAGAAACAGTAAATCCATTTTACTTAAAGTGCCCCGACATTGTCCAAAAGCAAATGGATAAGTTTGCTAAGTTGGTTGGAAGACAATACCATCTGTATGAATATGTTGGTGCTCCAGATGCCGAAAGAGTAATTGTTGTTATGGGTTCAGGGGCAGAAGCTGTGCAGGAAACAGTTGATTATCTAAATTCAAAAGGCGAAAAAGTTGGTGTTTTAAAAGTAAGATTATATCGTCCTTTCTCAATTGAACATTTTATTAATGCACTTCCTAAAACTGTAAAAGCAATTGCAGTTCTCGATAGAACAAAAGAACCTGGAGCTGCTGGAGAACCATTATATCAAGATGTTGTTAATGCTGTTTCAGAAAAGTATATGAATGGCGAATTAGGATTTAATTATCCACGAATCTTTGGAGGGCGGTACGGTTTGTCTTCAAAAGAATTTACTCCTACCATGGTTAAAGCTGTATTTGATGAAGCTAAAAAGGACAACCCCAAAAATCATTTTACGGTAGGTATTATTGAAGATGTTACCAACTCAAGTCTTGAATACGATCCATCCTTTTCAGTTGAACCTGCAGAAACTTTCAGAGGAAAATTCTATGGCCTTGGTGCAGATGGAACTGTTGGCGCAAATAAAAATTCGATCAAAATTATTGGCGAAGGGACTGATTACTTTGCTCAAGGTTATTTCGTTTATGATTCTAAAAAATCCG
This sequence comes from Ignavibacteriaceae bacterium, assembly GCA_013388515.1. Lineage (GTDB taxonomy): Bacteria > Bacteroidota > Ignavibacteria > Ignavibacteriales > Ignavibacteriaceae > XYD12-FULL-36-8. Next base: position 746 of record JACAFC010000150.1, read on the forward strand.
GCTCCACCACAACTTCACATTTAAGATTTGGACCTAAAGAAATAAGATCATCCTATTTGATTGATAAAGCTAACTTCATAGCATGTCATCAACAGGTATTTCTTGAGAAGATGGATATGCTTCGGGATGCAGCAGAAGGTGCTACCTTTCTTCTTAACACTAAAGTTCCTAAGGAAGAAGTTTGGAATTCACTTCCAGAAAAAGTGCAGAAGGATTTAATAGAAAAGAAAATGAAACTTTACATTATTGATGCGTACAAAGTTGCCGACGCTACCGGTATGGGCGTGAGAATTAATACCATCATGCAAACATGTTTCTTTGCTATCTCAAACATTTTCCCTCGTGAAAAATCCATTGCAATGATTAAGGAAACCATTAAAAAAACCTATGGTGCTAAGGGTGACAAAATTGTTCAGATGAATTATGATGCTGTTGATAAAACTTTAGAAGGACTTTATGAAGTCCCTGTTCCTGCTCAGATTACCAGTAATTTACAGCTGCAGCCAGCTGTATCTGGGAATGCTCCAGCATTTGTTAAAGAAGTAACCGCTAAAATTATTGCAGGTGAAGGTGACTTAATTCCTGTAAGCAAAATGCCTATTGATGGTACCTATCCTGCCGGCACATCTCAGTGGGAAAAAAGAAATATTGCACTCGAAGTTCCTGTATGGGATGATGCGGTTTGTATTCAATGCAACAAGTGCGTTATGGTTTGTCCGCATGCTACTATTCGCGCTAAAGTTTATGAAGAAAAATATTTAATAAACGCACCTGAAACTTTTAAATACACAAAATTCAAATCTAAAGATTACGGCGAGGGTATGATTTACTCTCTGCAAGTTGCCGTGGAAGACTGTACTGGATGCGGACTTTGTGTTGATGTATGTCCAGCCAAGAATAAAAAAGAGACAAAACTTAAAGCCATCAACATGAAAGAGCAGTTGCCTTTACGTGAACAAGAAAGAGCTAACTGGGATTTCTTCCTTACTCTTCCAGATTTAGATCGTGCGAAAGTAAATTTGACGAAGGTTAAAGATTCACAATTCCTGCAGCCGCTTTTTGAATTTTCGGGAGCTTGTTCCGGATGCGGAGAAACCCCATATGTAAAATTGGTTAGCCAATTATTTGGAGATAGAACAGTTGTAGCAAATGCTACTGGGTGTTCATCTATTTACGGAGGAAATTTACCAACAACACCATGGACTGTTAACAAAGATGGCAGAGGTCCAGCGTGGTCAAATTCATTATTTGAAGATAATGCAGAATTTGGCTTTGGTTTTAGATTGGCAATTGATAAACACAATGCCCAAGCAAAAGAATTACTGTTAAGTTTAGCATCGGAGATAGGAGAGCAGCTGGTTAATGAATTAGTCAATTCTCCACAAAAAGATGAAGCTGATATTTATGAACAACGACAAAGAGTTGATGTACTTAAGAAAAAATTAGATGAGCTTTTGAAAAGTAATACTGATAATCTAAAGCAAGAAGCAGTAAAGCATTTACAAAGTTTAGCAGATTATCTTGTAAAAAAATCTGTTTGGATAATGGGCGGCGACGGCTGGGCTTATGATATTGGTTATGGCGGTTTGGATCATGTTCTTGCATCGGGAAAGAATGTTAATGTATTGGTTCTTGATACAGAGGTTTACTCGAATACGGGTGGACAAGCATCAAAGTCTACTCCTCGTGCAGCCGTTGCAAAATTTGCAGCTGCAGGAAAACCAATGGCTAAGAAAGACCTTGGATTGATGGCAATGTCTTATGGAAATGTTTACGTTGCAAAAGTAGCTATGGGTGCAAATGATACACACACCTTAAGAGCATTCCTTGAAGCTGAGGCTTATGATGGACCATCGTTGATAATTGCTTACAGTCATTGCATTGCTCATGGAATAAACATGGAAACCGGTATGCAAAATCAGAAAGCAGCTGTAGATTCTGGCTATTGGCCGTTGTACAGATATAATCCAGATTTGGCTGCAGATGGCAAGAATCCATTTATGCTAGATTCTAAGGGTTTAAAGATACCATTGAAAGATTATGTTTACATGGAAACAAGATACAAGATGCTTACTAAAACTCATCCTTCTGTAGCAGCAGAGTTACTAGAAAAAGCACAGCAGGATGTTGTAAACAGATGGAAATTGTATGAGCAGATGGCTGGTTCAGACGGTAAAGCAGAACCAAAAGCATAATTATTTTTATTAGAAATATTTTTAACAGAAGGATTTACAAATGAATCTTACAACAAACTATCTTGGCTTAGAACTGAAAAATCCAATTATGCCTTCAGCCGGACCATTATCAACTGAAATAGGTAATATTAAAGCTATGGAAGATGCTGGTGCTTCTGCTGTTGTACTTTATTCTCTTTTTGAGGAAGAAATTGAACATGAATCCCTTGAGCTTTATCATCATACTACTACAAACAAAGAAAGCTATGCTGAAGCTTTAGATTATTTTCCTGAACCCTACGATTTCAAGGTTGGACCAGATAAATATCTTGAACATATACGTAAAGCAAAAGAAGCAGTTGAAATTCCTATTATTGCTAGCCTAAACGGTAAATCAGTTGGCGGCTGGATTGATTATGCTAAAAAAATTGAACAAGCTGGTGCTGATGCTCTTGAGTTGAACATCTATTTCTTAGCAGGCGATCCTAAAAAGCCTGGAACTGAAATTGAAAAAGAATATCTTAACATAGTAAAAGGTGTTAAGATGAACGTGAACATACCAATTGCGGTTAAAATGCATCCATTTTTTAGTTCAGTTTCGTGCATGGCGGAACAACTCTCTAATGTTGGAGCTGATGGCTTGGTATTATTCAACAGATTTTATCAACCAGATATTAATTTGGAAACTTTGGAAATTGAGCCAAGCGTATTGTTAAGTACTCCTGCTGAAATGCGCTTACCATTGAGATGGATTGGAATGCTGTATGGTCGTGTAAATGCCGATCTTGCTGCTACAAGCGGAATTTATACTGAAACTGATGTGATTAAAATGATTATGGCTGGTGCAAAAGTAACTCAAATGCTTGCAAGTTTACTTAAATTCGGAATTGGACACATCAAGGAAGTACTTAGTCAAATGGTTTATTGGATGGAAGTGAATGAATATGAATCACTCGAACAAATGCGCGGAAGCATGAGCTATAAAAATGTTGCAAACCCCTCACAATTTGAACGTGCAAACTATATGAAAGTGCTTCACTCATATAAATAATTTATTGCTGTTTTTACTCATTATGATTATGTTTCTAGTCGAATGAGACAAAAACTAAGTGCTTTCATCAAGGTTTTAAATTTTGAATCTATAGTTTGGATAGCCGGGCTTGCATTTCTAGCTGCCTATTCACCTGGTGTTGATCGTCATTTTACAATTTGTCCAATAAAAAATTTAGGATTTTCCTTTTGTTCAGGCTGTGGTTTAGGCGAATCTATTTCTCATCTTTTTAGGTTTCAATTTATGAAATCTTTTAATGCCCATCCTCTTGGAATTTTTGCGTTCATCATTATGTTAAACCGAATAATTTTTTTGTTTTTAAAATCTATTCATCAATACCAAAATTCCACTGCACAAATTATAGGAGGAAAAAATAATGGCTAATTTGCTTACGCTCATGCCCAATCTGGAACCAGACGAGTTAAACTTTGTTCAGATGCTTCTTAAAGATGCTGATGATAACAAACAGCAGCAATTCGCAATGATTTATAACTCTCGCCGTAAAGATCCACAAACTATATTATTATTAACTTTGATTGGATTTTTAGGTGTTGCCGGCGTTCAAAGGTTTGTAATTGATCAAATTGGAATGGGACTGCTTTATTTATTTACTGGGGGATTATGTGTAATTGGAACTATTGTAGACTTGATAAATCATAAAAGCCTAGCTTTTGACTACAACCAAAAAGTTGCTCGTCAAGTTGCAGGAATGGTCGGAGCCTGAGCAACAAAATACTGTTAAAAGAAACTTTTTTCTTTTGGATTCTGTTCTATCTTTGAATAAAAATTAAAGGATTGCATGATAAAGGAAGTACAGTTTCTTGAATACACTAATGGACTCTTAGATGGGGACAAAGATAAGTGTATTGAAGTAGTGGAATATCTCCTTTCACAGAATGTGGATATTAAGGATATTTATGTTGATTTATTCCAGAGATCGATGTATCACGTTGGAAAAATGTGGGAACAAGGCCGTCTCTCCATTGCAGATGAACATCTAGGTACAGAAATTACCAAGAGTTTGATGAACAGATATGCACCCAAAATTGCCTCAACAAAAAAAATAAACAAAACAGCACTCGTAAGCTGTGTTGATAAAGAGTTTCATGAGATTGGTGCACGAATGGCTGCTGATGTATTTGAGTTAAATGGATGGCATACATACTTCTTAGGTGCATGCACTCCTACAAGAGAGATTTTAAAATTTATAGATATTAAAAGACCGGATGTCGTTGGGTTATCCTTCAATTTTTACTTAAATATCCATCGTTTATATGAAGTCATAGATCACATCAGAAAAGACTACCCAAACCAGCAAATTATTGTTGGGGGCCAAGCATTGGTTCGAGAAAAAGAAAAATTACTTGATGAATATAAGTATCTTAAATTATTCTCTACAGTAAAAGAATTGGATTCGTACTTGAAAGAGGAATCGAAAGCAAACTAAAATTATAACACCCAGTGTTTTGTATTTTCGACCAAACAAATCTTAATACTTCGAGTTCTCACCTTTTTCATTCAAGCAAAAATCTTTAACTTTAGCTAAGATAAAAATTATTTCCCTTCATTTAGTTAGAGATAAATCATGGAGCAAAAAGAAAAATTTCAGTCTATTATTCAAGAGGGTTACACTTTTAAAGGCGATTCCATACACCTTGGCGGTGCAATTTTAAATGGTGAGTGTCTCACAGGAACGCAAATTAAAATTCCACTTAAAACTTTAAACAGACATGGATTAATTGCCGGTGCAACTGGTACTGGAAAAACAAAAACTCTTCAGGTAATTGCAGAAGGTTTATCTTCTAACAGCATTCCAGTAATGATGATGGATATTAAGGGTGATTTGAGCGGACTTGCTAAACCGGGAACAGTAAACCCCAAGATAGAAGAACGTCATCAAAAAATTGGTGTACCCTATGTACCTTCAGGTTTCCCTGTTGAGTTGTTTACAATTTCTCAGGAAAAAGGTGTTCGCCTCCGAGCAACAGTATCTGAGTTTGGTCCTGTACTCCTTTCTAAAATATTGGAGTTGAATGATGTACAGGGCGGTCTGCTTTCTGTTCTTTTTAAGTACTGCGATGATAAAAAAATGGCACTTCTTGATCTTAAAGATTTGAAAAGCATGCTGCAGTTTTTATCCGATGAAGGTAAAAGTGAATTTGAAGCAACTTATGGGAAAATTTCAACCACTTCAATGGGAACAATTCTTCGCAAAGTGATTGAGCTTGAACAGCAAGGTGCAGATTTATTTTTTGGCGAGAGATCATTTGAAGTTGATGATTTATTAAAAATTAACCAAGAAGGAAAAGGAGTAATTTCCATTTTCCGATTAACCGATATTCAAGATAAACCAAAATTATTTTCAACATTCATGCTTTGTCTGCTTGCGGAAATTTATAATTCATTTCCTGAAGAAGGCGACTTAGATAGACCAAAGCTTGTAATTTTTATTGATGAGGCACATCTTATTTTTCAAGAAGCATCTAAAGCACTCCTCGAGCAAATCGAAACCATAATAAAACTAATTCGCTCTAAAGGAGTTGGAATTTTCTTCTGTACTCAAAACCCAACCGATGTTCCAGATTCGGTTTTAGCTCAGCTTGGTTTGAAAGTGCAGCATGCACTTCGTGCATTTACCGCAAAAGATCGAAAACAAATTAAACTTACTGCAGAGAACTATCCTATTTCAGAGTTTTATAAAACCGAAGATTTACTTACTTCATTAGGAATAGGTGAAGCTGCTGTTACAGTTCTTAATGAAAAAGGTTCTCCTACTCCGCTCGCTGCAACTTTACTTTGTGCACCTAAATCCAGAATGGATATACTTACCCCCAGTGAAATAGATGACCTTGTGGCTAAATCATCGCTGGCAAAAAAGTATAATGAAGTAATTGACCGTGAAAGTGCTTATGAAATTCTTAATAGAAAAATTGAACAAGTTATGCAGGAAAAAGAATCTGAAGCTTCTGCACAACAACAATCTCCGGGCAGACCACGCAAAGAGAAAACCGTTGTTGGAGAGATTCTTGGAAGCACTGTTACCCGGCAGATAGGTAGAACAGTTGCCCGCGAAGTTACAAGGGGTTTGCTGGGTATTTTAGGAATTGGCGGTTCTAGAAGAAAGAAGAGTCTGTTCTAAAAACATTTCTATTAGAGAAAACTGATTCATCAATTTCTCATGTTGGGCTGGGAGAACGTGTTTGATTTGATGATTAGTTTTCTCTTCTTTATTATCAAACACTTGCCACAAATCACACCAGAATTAAAATCAATTAAATTTACTTGAAATAAAATTTAAGGATACTTAAGTTTGTATTAATAACTTACTTAAACATGAAAAATATATCCAAAGAAGATTATCTAAGCGAAATTTACAAGAACAGCGATGAGAACGGACAAGTAAAAGCTAATTTAATTGCCGAAAAGCTGCAGGTTTCCAACGCTGCTGTTACTGATATGCTGAAGAAACTTAAACGCGAAGGTCAAATAAAATACGAACCTTACCGTGGAGTTGAGTTGACTTCAAAAGGAAAAGAGTATGCTAAAAATATGGTGCGCCGTCACCGAATTTGGGAAGTGTTTTTACATCAAATAGTAGGACTGCCGTGGGACAAAGTTCATGATGAAGCTCATCACCTAGAACATTCCGGCTCCGATGAACTTATAAATAAAATGGAGGAGATGCTGAACTTTCCTCAATTCGATCCTCATGGAGATCCAATTCCGTCAAAACTCGGTATTGTTCCCGAGCAAAAACATAATGTAGCTCTCTCAAACTTAAAACAGAATCAAAAGGGAGTTGTCATTCGCGTAAATGATTTTGATAATAACTTTTTGATTTATATCTCCCAAATAGGAATTAAGCTTAAAAAGGAAATTAAAGTTTGCGAGGTTTTGAATTTTGATAAGTCGATTTTGGTAGAGATTGACGGCAAAAAAAATAATCTAAGCCGCACAATCGCAGAAAACATTTTTGTTGAGATAAAAAAATAATTTTTTTAGAGAGTTAAGAAATGACCGATCCTTTAATAGCATTGATTGCTGGAATTCTTATAATCGGTTTTCTAAGTTATATCTTCTGGCCCAATTTTGGCCTAAGCGATAAATTAAAAAGATGGACTCAAGATACCGAACGAGTTCAGATTGAGGACGCTCTTAAACATCTTTACGATTGTGAGTACCGAAATATTTCTTGCACAATAAACAGCATTGCCGGTAATCTTTCAATTAATGCTGATCGAGCAGCCAAACTTGTTTCAAGATTGGAAGCCCTTGGACTGTTGGCAATTCAAGGTGAAGTACTTCAATTAACTGCACAAGGAAGATCATATGCTCTTCGAATAATAAGAGTTCATCGTTTGTGGGAGCGATATCTTGCAGATGAAACAAGTACAAAAGAATTGGACTGGCACGATATAGCTGAAAAACAAGAACACTTATTTACTCCTGAACAAGCCGATAAATTAGCTGCACAAATTGGTAACCCTGTTTACGATCCTCACGGCGATCCAATTCCATCATCCAAAGGAGATCTTCCTACAAAAAAAGGAAAACCGCTTAACGAAATGCTGCCAGGTGAGTTTGCAAATATTATTCACATTGAAGATGAACCTCCAGCAATTTACAGCCAAATTCTTGCACAAGGACTTTATCCTGGTATGCAAATTAGAGTGCTTGAAGTTTCAGACAAGAGAATAAAATTTGAAGCCAATGGTGAAGAATGTGTTCTTTCACCAATAATTGCTAAAAATATTACAGTTGGAATTATTCAGCTTGAGAAACAAGTTGAGGGAAAATATAAAGTGCTTTCTTCGCTAAAAGTTGGCGAGAAAGGAACTGTTCTTGGTATTGCAAAAGCACTTCGGGGTCAGCAAAGAAGAAGATTAATGGATTTAGGAATTGTACCAGGAACTGAAATAGAAGCTCAGCTTGAAAGTTTGAATAGAGATCCTGTGGCTTATAAAGTTCGCGGTGCGGTAATTGCAATAAGAAAGCAGCAAGCTGACAGAATATATCTTGAAAGTAAGGAATCTGAAAAAGGATGAGTAATAATGCATTAAGTAATTGTGCAGATTGCCCAGTTCACAATTTGGGAAATCTCAAAAAATTGGGAGTTAACATGAGCAATTTTGATTTTGCAATTGCTCTTGCGGGAAATCCCAATACAGGCAAAAGTACGGTGTTTAACTATCTGACCGGATTAAAACAACATACAGGAAATTGGCCCGGCAAAACAGTTACTCGTGCTGAAGGCGGATTTGAGTTTAATGGTAAGAGATTTAAACTGGTTGATTTACCTGGAACCTATTCTCTTCTTTCTACAAGTACTGATGAGGAAATTGCTAGAGATTTTATTTTGTTTGGTCAACCCGATGTTACTGTAATTGTGGTTGATGCAACACGCATCGAACGGAATTTAAATCTTGTCATTCAGATTTTAGAAATTACTGACCGAGCTATCGTTTGCTTGAATTTAATGGATGAAGCAAAACGGAATGGAATTCAAATCGATGACAGAATTTTATCGAAAGAATTAGGAATTCCTGTTATACCAACTGCCGCTCGTCAAGGTGAAGGTATGACTGAACTTACTAAAATGATTTTTGACGTTGCTTCAGGAAATTTTATTTGCAAACCGCATCGAATTAAAAGCAGCTCCAAAGAACTAAACGCTGCTATTGATGTACTTATAAAAGAAATTAGTGCTGAGTTTCCTAACCTGCCTAATACAAGATGGGTTGCTTTGAGACTTCTTGAAGGCGATCAAAGCATAATAGATGCTATTCGTTCCGGTGAATTAGGAAATATTAAGGGCATAAATACTATTGAACAATCACAACTTGTTATTAGTTAAGATTTAGTATGCCACAAAGACTCAAAGACACCAAGGAAAAATGAATCCTTTAACATCGGAAGAAGAAAGAATAGGAAAGATTATCGTTAATTCTGCATTTAAAGTTCATAAAGAGTTGGAACCAGGTTTACTCGAAAAGATTTATGAAATTGCTTTGGCTCATGAAATTCAAAAAGCAGAATTAAAAGTTAAAAGACAAGTTGATATTCCAATCATTTATGATGGAATTAAATTCGATGAAGGGTTGCGAATGGATTTACTAGTCGAAGATTTAGTTATTATTGAAGTTAAGGCAATCGAACAAGTAAATGCTGTTTGGACGGCTCAAGTGTTGAGTCACTTAAAACTTACACAAAAGCGGCTTGGTTACTTGATAAATTTTGACGTTCCGATTATTAAAGAAGGTATAAAAAGAATAATTTTATAAAACTTTGTGTCTTGGTGACTTTGTGGCAATAATTTTTTCTTAAGACTCAAAGTTAACATTATTAATTATAAATCGAGTTAGAATGAATAACCATAATGTGAATAGAGAAGCCATACTTGCGGCTGCAAACAACTTACGATGGGAAGTTGGTGAGAATTTGCACGACACGTTGATGGAATCAATCTATGAAAATGCTACAGCAATTGCTCGCAAAGCCGTGATCTATCCAGATAAGAAACCGGCATTTAGTTTTGACAGAACTCTCGATAAGATCCTAACAAGTAAATACTTTGGCTTTCCATTAATGCTGCTAATTCTTGGAGCAGTATTTTGGGTAACTATTGAAGGTGCGAATATTCCTTCCGGATTGATTGCGAGTTTGCTGGTCGATACACTTCATCCATTGTTAAAGAATTTTACAAATTCATTTATGCCCTGGTGGCTAAGCGGTGTATTGATTGACGGTGCTTATCTTGCAATGGCTTGGGTTGTAAGTGTTATGCTTCCTCCAATGGCTATCTTCTTTCCGGTTTACACTTTGCTTGAAGATTTTGGTTACTTACCAAGAGTTGCATTCAACATGGATCCTCTTTACAAAAAAGTTGGTGCACATGGAAAACAAGCATTAACCATGGCAATGGGCTTCGGATGCAATGCTGCGGGAATTGTGGCCACAAGAGTTATTGATTCACCAAGGGAAAAACTAATTGCAATCATCACCAATAATTTTTCATTATGCAATGGAAGGTGGCCGACTCAAATTCTTATTTCAACAATTTTTATTGGAGGGATAGCTCCCGCTTATTTAACTGGATTAGTTTCTGCTGCTGCAGTTGTGTTTGTTGCAATACTTGGAATAACATTTAGCTTAGTTGTTTCGTGGATACTATCTAAAACAATTTTAAGAGGTGAAGCATCTGCCTTCAGCTTAGAATTACCACCTTACAGACCACCGAGAATTCTTCAAACTTTGTACACTTCATTAATTGATCGAACAATTTTTGTTCTGTGGAGAGCTGTAATTTTTGCAGTACCAGCAGGAATGGTTATTTGGCTGGCTGCAAACATTACTATTGATGGAGTGTCAATTGCTAACCATTTTATTAATTGGGCAAACCCGTTTGCCCTAATATTTGGTCTTAACGGAGTAATTTTACTTGCATATATAATTGCTATACCTGCAAATGAAATAGTTATTCCAACGGTGCTGATGCTGACAGTTGCAAACTTAGGGTTATCATCTGTTGGTGCAGGCAGCGGAGTAATGTTTGAACTAGATTCAGTTGCCGATACAGCTTCAATTCTGCATGCTGGCGGCTGGACTTTGCTCACCGGAATCAATTTGATGCTATTCAGTTTGCTGCATAATCCATGTTCTACTACCATCTACACAATCTACAAAGAAACAAAAAGTGTCAAGTGGACACTTATCTCAACACTGCTTCCAATAGCAATGGGTTTTTCGGTTACATTTTTTGTGACTCAAATTTGGAGATTAGTTGTTGGTTCGTAAAACTCTTTTTGGTTTGATGATTTTCTGTGGTCATAATTCTGGTCAAGAATTGGTTACAGATAGACCCGATCAAACCGAATCAGCCGTAACAGTTCCTTTTAATTCATTTCAAATTGAAACGGGATTTTCTTTTGAAAGTGCAAAAGAAAATAATTCCACAACACACACATATTCCATTGCAGGATCATTATTCAGATATGGGTTGATGAATAATTTTGAACTGAGATTTGGAATCGGTTTTTTAATTGAGAATGGAAAGGAAACGAAAAACAATTTTGATGATTTATTGCTTGGCTGTAAAATGAATTTTTTAAGTGAGGAATTCGGCATCATGGATTTAGGTTTACTTGTACATACTATTGTTCCACTTTCTCCATTTATTCAGCCCAATACAGTTCAACCTGAGTTAATAGTTTCTGGCTCAAAGTCTCTGAGCGAAAATTTTTCTGCTGGCTTTAATTTGGGCGGTTTTTATTCAAATCGGCTTGAGACGATCAACTATCTTTATACTGGAGTACTTGGTGTATCATTGAGTGAGAAAACCGGTGCATTCATCGAACTTTTCGGTGAAGTCTCTTCTTCATCTTCTTCTAACCATAATTTTGATGGCGGAATCACCTGCCTCATAACAAATACAATTCAAGTTGATCTTTCTGCCGGTAAAACATTTGATAAGTTTGATTCATCTTGGTTCATCAGTTCCGGAATTTCAATTCGTTATGATTGATTTAATCATTCACTTGCAAGCAAGATTTTTATTTCACGTATTTGTATTTTAAAACTATGAATAATTTAATCCATAAAGCCTTTGCGATTAGTTTGATTACGATCTTTTATAATATTGCTGAAGGATTAGTGTCTGTTTATTTTGGTGCCGGTGATGAAACACTTGCTCTATTAGGATTTGGAGTTGATAGTTTTGTTGAAGTGATTTCCGGAATTGGAATTGCACATATGATTTTCAGAATGAAATATTCAAAAGTCCAAACACGAGATGAATTTGAAAAAACTGCTTTAAAAATTACTGGAACATCATTTTATATTTTAACTGCGGGATTAATTACCGGCTCGGTGTTGAATATTGTGAATGATTCGAAGCCTGAATCAACAATTCCCGGAATTGTAATTGCTTTAATTTCGATACTAACAATGTACTGGCTGATGACAGCAAAGCTTAAAATAGGCAAAGCACTTCACTCGGATGCAATAATTGCCGATGCAAACTGCACACGAACATGCTTTTATCTTTCCTTTATTTTACTTGCAGCGAGCGGTTTATATGAGCTTTTGGGAATTGCATATTTTGACGTACTTGGTTCTCTTGGTATAGCTTATTTTGCATTTAAAGAAGGGAAGGAAGCATTTGAAAAAGTTAAAAGCGGGAAATTGAGTTGTGGTTGCGAAGATGATTGCAATACACAAACGCAGAATTCAATACTAAAACCTTAAGCATAAGCATCATGTCTCATCATCATTCGCACACACACAAACAAAATTACAATAAAGCATTTCTTATAGGAATTATTCTAAATGTTGCTTACGTTATAGTTGAACTTGTTTTTGGTGTTATCATAAAATCTATGGCATTGATAGCTGATGCAGGACACAATTTTAGCGATGTACTCGGATTATTGATGGCGTGGGGTGCAACTTATCTTGCTCAATCCCCGGTTACAAACAATCGAACTTACGGCATGAGAAAATCTACAATTATTGCCGCACTGTTGAATGCAATTATTCTTTTCATTGCCATTGGAGCAATTGTCATTGAATCTATTCGGAAAGTAATTTATCCGGTTCCAGTTGCTGGAACAACTATGATGATTGTAGCAAGCATTGGTGTTATAATAAATACCATAACTGCACTCATGTTTATGCGAGGCAGAGAAAAGGACTTAAATATCAGAGGTGCTTTTTTGCACATGGCTGCTGATGCAGGAGTTTCTTTAGGAGTTGTTGCAGCAGGGTTCTTAATAAGCATTACGGGATTTTATCTGCTTGATCCCATCATGAGTATTATCATTGTAATTGTAATATCAGTTGGGACTTGGGGATTGCTTAAAGATTCATTCCATCTTTCTATGGATGCAGTACCTCGCACTATTCAGCTTGATACAGTGAAAGATTACTTAGCTTCTTTGAGTGGTGTTAAAGAAGTTCATGATCTGCACATTTGGGCTATGAGTACAACAGAAACGGCCTTAACCGTTCATCTTGTTATGCCTGATGGACTGGATGATGATAAATTTCTGAATAATGTGTGCTGTGTGCTTCATGAGAAATTCGGGATTGAACATTCAACTCTACAAATTGAGAAATCTGCTCATTCACATACGTGTAATGATGAGAATGTTTAATTAATATTGAATTGACAATTTCAAAGATTAAAAAACATTCTCAACTTCTTTAATTTCCTTTTTCAAATTGTTGATATACTCCGCCGCACTTAGTGCCGCAATTGTTCCATCTGCAACAGCCGTAGTTACTTGTCTGTATCTTTTTTGAATTGAATCACCGGCTGCATAAACACCATTGAGGTTTGTCTTCATATTTTTATCAACTACAATTTCTCTCCATTCATTTAACTCAACTATTCCTTCAAGCTGTTCAGTGTTGGGAACATAGCCAATAAATATAAATACACCATCTATTTTCATCTCGGTGATTTCTTTGGTTGCTTGATGCTGAATCTTTACTGATTCTAATTTTTCATCACCAATAAACTCGATGATTTTTGATTCCATAATGAAGCTGATTTTTTCGTTCTTCTTAGCTTCATCAACGTAATGCTGAAATGCCTGGAAGTGATCAAATTGATGTACAACTGTTACTTTGGATGCATACTTAGTAAGAGATACAGCTTCTTCAAGCGCAGAATTTCCGCCGCCCACAACGATTATTTCTTTATCCTGGAAGAAATCGCCGTCGCAAGTTGCACAGTATGAAATTCCTTTTCCTTTAAATTTATTTTCATCAATGGCACCAATCATTCTCGATTTACCGCCTGTAGAAATGATTACAGCATTACTTGTGTACACATCTTTGTTATTAACTGTTATCTTTTTTAGTTCAGCGTCAAGATCAAGTGAGGTAATTTTAATGTTCGACTTAATGGCGCAGCCGAATTTTTGAGCTTGCAGTTTCATGTTTCTTGCGAGCTCGTAACCGCTAATACTTTCAATGCCCGGGTAATTTGCTATTTCGTGAGTGAGCACCATTTGCCCGCCTACTGCGCCTTCATTCAATATTAAGGTTTTTACCTTTGCGCGTGAAAGATAAATGCCGGCGGTTAATCCAGCGGCACCGGCACCAATTACAATTACATCAAAGTGATTATCCATAAAATGCTTAAAGTATTTGTTATGATTTTCCGAATTGAGCATCTAGAATTGCAGTAACTTGGTCGCGCGATTGAATGCTGCTTGTGGCTTTTACAACTTTACCATCTTTATAATAAACTGTGAATGGCAATCCTTGAAAGCTTCTGGCTTCAGGTAAGTTGCGGATTACTTTTGCATCAGGGGAGTCAAATTCCATATCGGCAAACTTCACATGCTTGTATTCGCCTTCAAGTTCTTCCATCACTTCATAAACCGGAATGCACATTGGACCCATTCTTCCGCAGCAAATCATTACATTTTCGTTATTGTTAATAAATTCAGAATGTTCTTTTTCTGAAAGTATATGCTTTAAATTCGTTTTTAACATTTTTACCTCGAATATTATTTAAATTGAAATTTTAACTACTGACAGTTTGATTCAAAAGTAATGAAATGGATTCGAGGAGTTTTGCGAACCGATTTAATTTTACAATGCATCTATCAAATGAAGAATTTGAGAGTTAATCTCTTCCAACTTCGCCAAAAAATTATTATCATAGTACAAACAAAAATAAGGTGATTTATGGCTCGTCTTCTAATTCTTGGCGCAGGCATATCAGGTCAAACTGCAGCACTTCATGCAAAGAAAAAACTTGGCAGCAAACATGAAGTTGTAGTCGTCTCACCAAACAGCAAGTGGAACTGGATTCCTTCTAACATTTGGGTAGGAACCGGTTACATGAAACCCGAACAAGTTACTTTTCCATTAGAACCGGTTTACAAAAAATTAGGAATTCCGTTTTACCAGGCAAAAGCAGTAAGCATTTATCCTGAAGGTGATTCAAGCACCTCAAATGCATATGTTACAATTGAACATACATCTCAAGCAAAACTTGGGCAAACCGAAAAACTAACTTATGATTACTTAATTAATGCAACCGGTCCTAAATTAAATTTCGATGCAACAAAAGGATTGGGTCCCGGTAAAAACAGTCTTTCAGTTTGTACTTATTCACATGCGGATGAAACCTCAAAAGAACTTGCCAAAGTGATTGAGAAGATGAAGAAAGGTGAGAATCAAACTTTGCTAATCGGAACTGGACATGGAAACTGCACATGTCAAGGTGCTGCATTCGAATATCTTTTTAATGTTGAATTTGAACTGCGAAAACAAAAAGTAAGAGATAAAGCAAGAATTATTTGGATATCCAATGAATCAGAACTTGGTGATTTTGGCATAGGCGGCATGTTTATCAGCCGCGGCGGTTATGTTACACACAGCCGAATTTTTACTGAATCGCTTTTCACTGAAAGAGGTGTTGAATGGATAACTCAAGCTCACGTAAAAGAGGTAATGAAAGGAGAAGCAGTTTATGAAAATCTTGATGGCGAAGAAAAATCGGTTAAGTTTGATTTTGGGATGCTGCTTCCTCCGTTTAGCGGTGTCGGGTTAAAAGCTTACAATAAAAATAATACTGATATCACTGCGCAAGTATTTGCACCAAATTCATTCATGCTTGTTGATGCTGATTACTCGAAAAAACCATACGAAGAATGGAAACCATCCGACTGGCCAGAAATTTACCGTTCTCCAAAGTATGATAATATTTTTGCCGTTGGAATTGCATTTGCTCCGCCGCATGCAATTTCAAAACCAATGACAAATCCAAATGGTATCCCGATATTTCCAACTCCACCAAGAACAGGAATGCCTTCGGGAGTAATGGCAAGACAAGTTGCTTTTAATATTGCCGACATGATCCATGGAAAAGAAAAAGAACCAAAGCGTAAAGCTTCTCTTGCAAATATGGGAGCTGCTTGTATTGCATCTGCAGGCGCCAATTTCTTTAAAGGTACAGCAGTTTCAATGACAATGTTTCCAATAATTCCGGATTTTGAAAAGTACCCCGATACCGGCAGAGATTTGGGATATACTTCAGGTGAAATTGGGTTGGCAGGTCATTGGATAAAACATTTTTTACATTTTGCATTCATATACAAAGCTAAAGCAAATCCATTTTGGCGGGTAGTACCCGAATAAATTTTTAGGAGATTAAAATGCCAATAAGAAAACCATTCGAACAAAGTTATTATCCTCCGGTTCCAACCGGATTTACTAAGTTCTTCAGAACAAACTTGGTTTACCAGTTCTTCCGCTTTCTTGTTCTTAACATTAAGATGTTGAGGATGGTGCGGAAGCATTGACTTTTCTTAGTTCATCAAAATATTAATTTATTAGAAGGATTATATGAAACTTCTGTCATGGAATGTGAATGGAATACGTGCTGTTCACAAAAAAGGTTTTCTTGATTGGTTCAAAAAGGAAAATCCGGATATACTTTGCATTCAGGAAACCAAAGCTCACCCAGAGCAATTGTCTGATGAACTGCTGAACGTAAATGGATACAAATCTTATTTCTCATCTTCAGTTGTGAAAAAAGGATATAGCGGAGTTGCAATTTATTCCAAACAAGAACCAGTTAAAGTTGAACATGGATTCGGTATTAAAAAGTTTGATGATGAAGGCAGAATTATCATAGCGGAATATAAAGAGTTTGTGCTCTTGAATATCTATTATCCAAATGGCAAAGCATCTGAAGAGCGTTTGAAATATAAGATGGAGTTTTACGATGCATTTCTGTCATACGCAAATAAGCTTGTTAAAAAGGGAAAGAAGCTTGTCATTTGCGGCGATGTGAATACAGCACATAAAGAAATTGACATTGCTCGTCCAAAAGAAAATGAAGATGTATCCGGCTTTTTGAAAATAGAACGTGACTGGATGGACAAGTTTATTGGTGATGGTTACATCGATACGTTTCGGGTTTTTAGTCAAGAACCAGATCAATATACCTGGTGGGATTTAGTAACACGCGCACGCGAAAGGAATGTCGGCTGGAGAATTGATTACTTTTTCATTTCCGAAAACTTCAAAAAGAATTTGACTAATGCTTTTATCTTACCCGATGTAATGGGTTCAGATCATTGCCCGATTGGTATTGAGATAAATCTGCAGGCAAAATAAGGAACCTTTTCTTTAACAAGCCTGTTACTAAGTGTAAAATATCTCCAACTCAATAACCTGATGAAGAATAAAATTAGTCTGTTTACAATTGCGATTTTGCTGTTCTCCTTTATTCACCCGCTTAATAATTTATTCTCCCAGAATAGAACGAATGCAGCAGCAAAGTTAATTTTCGATTCATTTATTCCCGGAAAAGACAGCATCTTAAAAGTTGGTGTTTTATTCGAACTTGAAAAAGACTGGCACATTTACTGGAGAAATCCTGGCGACAGTGGAATCCCGACCTCAATTGAATTTATTTTGCCAAATGGATTACACAGCAGCGGTATTCAATGGCCCGTTCCTTCAATTTTTAATTATGACACAGAAGTAAATTTTGGATATGAAAATCAAGTCATGCTAATGTCTGATATTTTTATTCCAAGCAGCTATGCGTTAGGTTCTATAAAAATAACTGCAAAAATTGAGGCATTGCTTTGTAAATATATTTGCATACCCTTCGATACCATTTTGAACACTACAATTGATTTGACAAGTGATAAAACTTTAAATGATCACGCCTCGAAACTTTTTGAAGAAACAGAAAAGTTACTACCAATTTCGAATCATAATTTAATTGCAAAAGCAAATTATGAAATTGAGAACCTTCATTTGTCCATTGATAACTTAAACGAAACCCAAATGAAGTATGACTCTTTTTTATTTTTACCATATGAGAACGGATTATTTAGTTATACAGCAGAACAAAAAATTGTTCGAGATGGAAACCAAATTACATTGATTGTTGAACCAGCACAATTCAGAACACAAAAACCGGATTCGCTTGAAGGAATTCTTGTTATGAAAGGAAACGGCTCAATTCAAGCGTATGAAATTAAAGTACCAATTTCTCACTGAAAAGAAAGTAGTGGGTTAAAATAGTAATAAATTATCGAGGAGGATTAAATGCTCAAGAAACTTGTAATAGTATTTTTTGTTTTGTTCGGATATTCCTGTTACTCGCAAACCGCAAAACTAAATGAAGCTGCTCCAAATTTTACACTTAAGGATTCATTTGGTAAAGTGCATTCATTGTCGGATTTCGAAGGAAAAATTGTTGTGCTGGAATGGATAAATTACGAATGCCCATTTGTTAAAAAACATTACAACTCAAAAAACATGCAGAACCTCCAAACCAAGTACACTAAGAAGGATATTGTGTGGCTGGCGATTTGTTCATCAGCAAAAAACAAACAAGGTAATTTTTCTAATGATGAAATTAATGAACGATCAAAAAAACATGGAGCAAAATTTACCGCTTACCTAATTGATGAGGACGGCAAAGTCGGAAAAATGTACGGCGCTAAAACAACCCCGCACATGTATGTTATTAACAAAGAAGGTAAATTAGTTTATGCTGGTGGAATTGACGACACACGTTCTGCTGATATTGATGATATCGAGACAGCAAAAAATTTTATTACTGCTGCCTTAGAAGAGCTGCTTGCCGGTAAGCCAGTTTCAATTCAAAGCTCAAAGCCATACGGCTGCAGTGTGAAATATTAAAACTAATAAATAATCTGTAATGCGAAGATATTGCCATCATTATGCTGAATGAAAAAAGAATAAGATTGCTTCAAGCCGGAACCGAAACTTCGGGTCCGGTTATTTATTGGATGAGCCGTGATCAGCGAGTCCATGATAATTGGGCATTGCTCTTTGCACAGCAGCTTGCTTTAGAAAAGAAATTACCTCTTGCAGTTGTCTTCAATCTTGTTCCGGATTTTCTAGAAGCAACAATTCGGCAATACGGTTTTATGCTAAAAGGATTGAAAGAACTTACACTTGAACTTGAACACTACAACATTCCTTTTTTTCTTATAACCGGAAAATCCGAAGATGAAATCCCAAAGCTCATAAAAAAAATTAATGCTTCAATTCTTGTTTCCGATTTTGATCCGCTGAAAATAAAACGAATATGGAAAAGGGAAGCTGCTAAGAAAATACAGATTCCTTTCTATGAGGCAGATGCTCATAATATTGTGCCCTGTCTTCATGTTTCGGATAAGTTGGAGTTTGCTGCATACACAATTCGTCCAAAGATTATTAAAGCATTAATTGAATTCATGGATGAATTTCCTCCTCTTAAAAAAATGAAGAAAAGCGAACTGAGTTCTGATAGAATTGATTGGGACTCAGTTGTTAAATCACTCAAAATTGATTTTTCAGTTAAAGAAGTTGAGTGGATAATACCTGGAGAAAAAGCAGCATCAAAATGTTTAACAGATTTTCTTGAAAATAAGTTGGAACATTATCACGAGCTAAGAAATGATCCAAACAAAGATGCGCAATCAAATCTATCGCCGTATTTGCACTTTGGACAAATCTCTGCGCAGCGTATTGCATTAGAGGTTGAAAAATTTGAAGCAAATACTGACTCCAAAAAATCTTTTCTTGAAGAGTTAATTATTCGCCGAGAATTGTCCGACAATTTTTGTTACTTCAACACTAAGTACGATTCCTTCGATGGATTTCCAGATTGGGCAAAAGCATCTTTGAATGAACACCGCAAAGATGAAAGAGAATTTGTTTATTCACTTGAAGAATTTGAACAGGCAAAAACTCATGAAGATTTATGGAATGCTGCTCAAATGGAATTGCTGAAAACCGGCAAACTTCACGGCTACATGAGAATGTACTGGGCAAAAAAAATTCTCGAGTGGTCAGAATCTCCCGAAGAAGCTCTGAGAATAGCAATTTATCTTAACGACAAATACGAATTGGATGGAAGAGATCCAAATGGTTACACAGGCTGTGCATGGTCGATTGGCGGAGTGCATGATCGTCCATGGTTTGAAAGACCGGTTTTTGGAAAAATTAGGTACATGAATAGGAATGGTGCAAAAAGCAAATTTGACATAAACAAATACATTCAGAATCGAAAGAACTGAATATCTCTTATCTCATAACATTACACTTATCTAATTTCCATCAATTAATCCTTATGTAAATATTTTCATTCCGCTATTTTGAATTGGTAAAACTAACTTACTAAGGCTTAATTAATCTCAAAAAAATGCTTTTTTTTGCTCAAATAAACACTTTACTCGGCACATAATTTGCCTCAATATGATATCTTAGAAATTTGAACTTAAGTAAAAAGAACTCTTTCTAAGATGTGAATATCATTTATAAAAATGAAATAGTAAATTCTTTACGGCTGATTAAGATGTTCATCAAGCAAATATTCTACGATAAAAAGAAAAATAAATTTCACCTTATATTTTTGATTATTTCGATTCTCTTTTTAGGCGTAGCGACTTTCCTTTTTTATTCTATAGCCTCAAGCAAATATGAAAACTCACTGAAATCTGCTCAAAGTGGAATGGAAGAATTGGTAATCAACCAGATTACGAATTTAATCAAATTGAATTTTGATAGTTCCTCAAAAGAAATTATTGAGGAAGAAATAAAAAAAATCTCCAGCAATACCGGCATTATCAATTTAACTTTAATTAATTCTAATGACTCAGTATTGATTGATTTAAAACTTAATGGATTTAAAGAACAAAGTGATCAAAGTACATTCTTACAAAATTTTGCCTCCCAAACCAATGATTTGTTTAAGTATTCTAAAATAATAATGCTGCCTAATTCGAAGGCGTTAAACTTGGTTTGTGATTTTAACAGGCGTCAACTAAATGATAAAATCATCAACTTAAAAATTGAAATTGGATTAATAAGTTTTTTGTTTTTTGTTATTACTTCGCTCGCATTATTTTTTACCAGTTTGGTTATAATGCTGCCTCTTCAAAAAATATCAAACTCTGCTGTCGAAATATCATCTGGAGATTTGAGCAAAAGAATTGAGATTAATGGTAAAAATGAATTTATTGATATAGCCAATTCAATAAATAATTTGGCAGATAATCTTCAAAAAGCTAACACACACGTTGAAAAACTTAATAAAGAATTGAAATATCAATTCCGTGATAAAATTGGAGAACTGAATTACGAGATAAATCAAAGAAGACAAGCAGAATTCTCACTGCAGCAAAGTGAAGAACAGTTCAGACTTTTGTTTGAAATGGCGCCTATCGGAATGGTGATTAGTTCAGTATTTGGAAAAATATTAAAAGTTAATGCTGCTTTTCATACTACATTAGGATATGATGAAAAAGAAATATTGGAAAAGAAACTTAAAGATTTAACTTATCCTGAAGATAGAGAATTAGATATTCGGTTACATGAAAAATTAATAAATGGAACTAGACCAAGTGCATATTATGAAAAAAGACTTGTAAGAAAAGATGGCAAGATAATTCATGTTATTGTTGAAGCCGTTCTTGTTAAAAATAAGGCTGATAAACCATCTCATATCATTGAACAGGTAATTGATATTACGGAGCGAAAAAGTGTTGAAAGAGAATTAATTTTTGCAAAAGAGAAAGCGGAGGAATCGGATAGATTAAAAAGCGCTTTCCTTGCGCAAATGTCTCATGAAATACGAACTCCATTAAATGTTATACTTACAGCGATGAGTATAATTCAAGATGAACTTAACAACACAGATGAAGATTCAAAAGAAATTATAGACTCTGTTTCAAGTGCAGGTAAAAGGCTGCAGAGGACAATTGATCTAATTCTGAATATTTCAGCGGTTCAAAGCGGCAGTTATGCTCATCAATTTGTGTCGTTGGATCTTGACAAAGAATTAACTGGTTTGCTAAGTGAATTCAAAACAATTGCTAACGAAAAGGGATTAAGCATAAGTTATACGAACAAAACCAAGAATGGTGAAATTAAAGCTGATCATTATTCAGTCGTCCAAATTTTCCAGAATTTAATTGATAATGCTATTAAGTATACACTTAAAGGAAGTATTGATATCTATCTTGAAGAGTTAAGTAAAGATAGGCTTCAAGTAATAATAAAAGATACCGGAATTGGGATATCAAAAGATTATATAGGCAATTTATTCTCACCATTTTCACAAGAGGATGTGGGACACAAAAGGGAGTTTGAGGGTAATGGGTTAGGTTTGGCTTTGGTTAAGAAATATGTTGAGATAAATGATGCTGAGATTACTGTGGATAGCGTAAAGGATAAAGGTTCAACGTTTACAGTTGTATTCAATAAAAAACCTTTAACAAAAAATAAATCTAAAAATATTCCTTTAAATGAATCTAATCGAGTAAGTCAACACGCCTGATTATTTAATTCACTTATTGTTTTTACTAAAGCACATCAATTAATTTATGCAAATATCTCAAGCCGAAACGAAAAACTACGGTTGGATGCATTATCTAAAGCTTTGGCTGCCTAGCTTAATAATGTTGCCAATTATGCTTTGGTTAGTATTCAACAGAGGAACTTACACTTGGATTGACAATGCCGACCTAGTAATACATGAGGCTGGGCATTTCTTTTTCAAGCTCTTTGGCAAATTCATTTATACTCTTGGTGGAACGCTGATGCAGATAATATTGCCCTCGATTATTGTGTGGCATTTTTGGAGAAACTCGTATAGAGCAGGAGCGCAAATAGGAATGCTGTGGTTGGGACAAAACTTTATAAATATAAGCGTATATTCAGCCGATGCTCAGGCTCAGGCACTGCCTCTGCTAGGAGGAAATAGTGTCTATCATGATTGGACTTACCTATTGAGCGAGACACATCTATTACAATATGATGCCGAAGTGGGGTATTTCTTTTTTGGAATTGCCATAATCATTTTTATTATATCAATTTTATTACCACTTATTATTCAAGAATAAATCTTATTTTTCGCATCAAATTTATTTTAAGGTTTATTTCAATGGGAAGAGTCCTGTTTGTGATATTTATTTTTTGTTCAATCCATGCACAAGATGGTTTGCTAAAATCATACTACCCCAATGGAAAAATTCAATCAGAAATCAATTTTAGAGATAGCATACGCGATGGCGAGGCAAAATACTACTCTGAAGATGGAGTACTTATTGAGGAAAGAATATACAATAACGGAAAAATTGAAGGACCTGTAAAAATTTATTCATCGAATGGGAAGCTTAAAGAAATTTTTATAATTGAAAATGGAAGAAGAGAAGGTCCAACTAGTATTTATGATGAAAATGGAAATTTCTTAATGGATATTTATTATGAGTCGGGCAAACTTCTTATACCTGCTGGAAGCGAAGAATTGTATGCCAGCACAACCGTTAATAATGGAAACCGAACCGTTGAAAAAATATCAAGTGATAATGAAACAACGCTCAGAACTGAATCATCCAATACGAATAATAGTGAATTATCTCTCCCACCAATTCTAGAGGAAGAGAAACAAGAAAATAATGATACATACCTTTCAGATATAGAAGTTTTACCCGAACCAGTTGGAGGAATGGAAAGTATTTATAAAAAACTTATTTATCCATCGGCTGCTAAAAAAAATAATGTGATTGGGGTTGTTAAAATTCAGGCCTACATCGATGAGTATGGTGAAGTCAACGATGCACTGGTGGTTGAGGGTATTGGCTCGGGCTGCGATGATGTTGCAAGAAATGCAATATATTTTGCTCGATTTAAACCCGGAGTGCAAAGAGGGAAAATTGTTAAATCTACATTAATCATCCCCATTAAATTTAATCCTCAGATGAATCAAAATTAGGCAACAATTATTTTTCTCTATGGCATCGGTAATTGTTATTTCATCATTTAAAAATTATCTTTGAACTAAACTCATTATTTATTTAGATAAATATGTAAAAAAATTTTCCTGCCCACTTAAAATTAGGAGTACAAAGTGCTAAGCCATTTACTTCAGCCTGAAATTAGAGCTTTAATTGATGAAAGAGACCTTAGCACTTTGAAAGAAATTCTAAGTGACTGGACACCAACTGACATTGCAGATCTTATTACCAACCTGCCTGCTGAAAATGAACAAGTTATTATTTTTAGACTTCTCCCTCAGGATTTAGCAACTGATACTTTTGAATACCTAGACTTTGATATGCAGATGGCCTTAATTAAGGCTATGGGTAAAGAAGAAGTTGCTTCAATACTGAATGAAATGTCTGCAGATGATCGTACGGCTCTTTTAGAAGAATTACCGAGTTTAGCAGCAAAACAAATGATCATGATGCTTTCACCTGAGGAAAGAAAAATAGCTACCTCGTTACTTGGATATCCTGAAAACAGTGTCGGGAGATTGATGACCCCGGATTATATTGCTGTAAAACCGGAATGGACAATCGATCAAACACTTGAGCACATACGCAAATATGGCAAGCACAGTGAAACATTGAATGTTATTTATGTAATAGATGAAAAAGGCAGGCTTATTGATGATCTAAAAATTAGAGATATTATTCTTGCCCCTCTTGAAAGTGTAATCGCAGATCTGATGGATGAAAATTATGTAAAGCTTAATGTTCATGATGATCAGGAAAAAGCAGTCGAAGTCTTTAAAAAGTATGATAGGGTTGCATTACCTGTTGTTGACGCCTTCGAATTTCTCATAGGAATAGTTACTGTTGACGACGTTCTTGATGTTGCGGAGGAAGAAGCAACGGAAGATATTCATAAACTTGGTGGTACCGAAGCTTTGGAAGAACCGTACATTGATACTACTATTTCCGATATGGTAAAGAAAAGAGGAAGATGGCTGGTTGTATTGTTCATTGGTGAAATGCTGACTGCTTCAGCAATGGGATTTTTTGAAGACCAAATAAGCAAGGCAGTGATACTCACATTATTTGTTCCACTAATTATTTCAAGTGGCGGAAATTCGGGATCACAAGCTGCAACTTTAGTTATTCGAGCGATGTCGCTTGGTGAAATCGCTTTAACTGATTGGTGGAGGGTAATGAAAAGGGAAATTATTTCGGGTTTATTGTTAGGACTAATTTTGGGTTTGGTTGCATTCTTGCGCACAATTGTATGGACTTTTTTTATTGAGAGTTTAGGTCCTCACTGGATCTTTATTGGTTTAACAGTAAGTTTTTCACTAATTGGTGTTGTGCTGTGGGGAACATTGTCAGGTTCAATGCTGCCTTTTATTTTGAAAAAGCTTGGGGCCGATCCAGCAACTTCCTCAGCACCCTTTGTTGCAACTTTGGTCGACGTAATAGGAATAATTATTTATTTCGGCTTTGCAATTTTTCTGCTTACTGGTAAATTGCTTTGAACAATAAAACTATCTGGTAAATGGGTATTTTAATATTTACGATTTAATTAGTATCTGTTGAATAGCTCTACTTAAATTATTCAAGTAATAAATATTGCTTTTCACTATTAACTACTTTATGCTGCTGTAACCATTTCTAAATCAGAAATTGGTTACAAAGTTTTAATTAAAGCGTTACATATTATTAAATCATTATATGGAAATAAAATAAATCTATGAACGAAAAGAAATATTATGTAGACCAACACGCCGTTGTAGATGAGAATGTTGAAATTGGCGAAGGAACTAAAATTTGGCATTTCAGTCATGTTCAATCCGGAGCAAAGATTGGTAAAAAATGTATTCTGGGGCAAAATGTAAACATTGGCAACAACGTAACTATAGGTAATTTTGTTAAGATACAGAATAATGTTTCTGTTTATGAGGGTGTAACTCTCGAAGATTATGTTTTTTGTGGACCTTCAATGGTATTCACAAATATCAAGGACCCAAGATCAAAATATCCTCAAGTGGGAGCTTCCTACTACATAAAAACATTAGTTAAGGAGGGTGCTTCACTTGGAGCAAATTCAACTATTGTATGCGGAATAACAATCGGTCGTTTTGCATTCGTAGGAGCTGGAGCAGTTGTAACGAAGGACGTTCCAGATTTTGCAATGGTAGTTGGTAATCCAGGAAGAATTAAAGGATGGTTTAGTGAAGCGGGTAAAAAACTAGAATTTAATGATGAGGGAATTGCTTATTGTGAAAAATCTAAAAAGACATACAAATTAGAAAACGGTATTGTTCGCGAGATAGAATTATAAATACATAACTTAGAATAACCCAGCTCATATCAATTGTTTAAACTATAAATTCTAACCTAATTAGATTCAATTTTCTATGGAAATTACTAAAGCAAATTTAAATGGTATTCTTGTTATAAAGCCTTCTGTATTTGAGGACAGCAGAGGTTACTTTGCAGAAACGTATCATGCTGCTAGGTACAGAGAAGTTGGTATTGATGTGGATTTCGTACAGGATAATGTATCTGTATCAAAAAAAAATACACTGCGAGGGCTTCACTTTCAAATACCACCTAAAGGACAAGGTAAACTTTGTCAAGTATTAAAAGGTTCAGTATTAGATGTTGCAGTTGATATACGATCTGGGTCACCAACTTTTGGTAAATATTTTAGTATTGAACTGTCCGATTCAAATCATTTGCAATTATTCATTCCGCAAGGTTTTGCTCATGGATTTGCCGTTTTATCGGAGGAAGTAATATTTCATTATAAATGTACTGATTTTTATAGCAAGCAGCATGAAAGATCAATCAGATTTGATGATCCGAAACTTGGAATAAATTGGGGGGTTCAAAATCCAATAGTATCCGAGAAAGATTTAAATGCACCTTTGTTTAAGGATATTGATATGGGGCTTAATTATTAGTTTGTCATCCATTTTTATATTAAACAACAAGTCTTTCTTTTACCAAAATTGGCTTCTTACTCCTGCTAACTTCCATTTTCCTGCCATAATATTTAATTTTACTTAACAAAAAAAATGAAAGAGAAATATGAAAGTTCCTTTGCTAGATTTAAAACCGCAATATAAATCACTTAAAAAAGAATTAGATGACACGCTCATACGAGTTGCAGAATCTCAATATTTTATTCTTGGTCCTGAAGTTGATAAAATGGAAAAGTCCTTTAATGAATATTTAGGGGTCAAATATTCACTTGGTGTTTCCTCCGGTACTGATGCACTATTATTAGCACTAATGGCTATAGAAATAAAACCTGGCGATGAGGTGATTGTTCCCACGTATTCTTTTTTTGCAACTGCCGGAGTTGTTTCAAGATTAAATGCTGTTCCAGTTCTTGTAGATTCGGATCCAGTAACTTTCAATATTATTCCATCCGATATTGAAAAGAAAATAACTGTTAAAACAAAAGCAATTATTCCAGTTCACTTATATGGGCAAAGCTGTGAAATGGATGAAATAATGTCTATAGCTAAAAAACGGAATATTAAAGTTATTGAGGATGCTGCTCAGGCAATTGGAGTTCAGTATAAGGACGGAAAACATGTTGGAACTATTGGAGATATTGGATGTTTTTCCTTCTTCCCGAGTAAAAACCTTGGTTGTTTTGGCGATGGCGGCTTGGTAACAACAAATGATGACAAACTTGCGGAAAAGATGAGAATCTTGAGAGTTCATGGCGGCGAACCAAAATATTATCATAAGGTTATTGGTGGTAATTTTAGGTTAGATGCTTTGCAAGCAGCAATTCTTAATGTTAAATTGCCCTACCTTGATTCATGGTCGGAACAAAGAAGAAAGAATGCTGAAACTTATACTCGATTATTTATTGATAAAGGCTTATCTCAGGATGTGGGTAAAATTAATTTTGATGAAAAAAATAAAGTACTTTTACCTAAAGCAGTCTATCTCAAAAATGCAGACGTGGCTAAGAATTATCATATTTACAATCAATATATAATTAGAGTTGAAAAACGAGATGAACTAAGAAAGTTTTTAACTGAAAAAGAAATTGGTACTGAGATTTATTACCCTGTTCCTTTCCATTTACAGGAATGCTTTTCAAATCTTGGTTATAAAGCAGGAGATTTCCCATTAGCTGAAATGTCTGCAAATACATCAATTGCACTGCCAATTTATCCTGAGTTAACTTTAGAACAAATAAAATATGTAGTTGATATGATTGATGAATTTCATAAGCATAATTGATAACTGAAATAATGCATGAATAATTTAAAGTATATAAATAAAAAAATTTATTTGGCTGGGCATACTGGAATGGTTGGTTCAGCCGTGCTAAGATATCTTAAAAAGGCAGGTTATTCCAATATTATTTATCGATCAATTGATGAGCTCGATTTGACAAAACAATTAGCGGTTGAAAACTTTTTTGATCATGAGAAACCGGAAGTGGTTATTATTGCTGCGGCAAAAGTTGGCGGCATTCTTGCAAATAATACCTACCGCGCACAATTTATTTATGAAAACCTAATGATAGAATCTAACCTAATTCATGCATCATATATAAACAAAGTTGAAAAGTTGATATTTCTTGGTAGCTCATGCATTTACCCCAAACTTGCTAAACAACCCCTCAAAGAAGAGTATTTGCTTTCTGATTACCTCGAGTACACAAATGAGCCTTATGCTATTGCAAAAATTGCGGGAATAAAATTGTGTGAAAATTATTATAAACAATATGGTTGTAATTTTTATTCAATTATGCCTACCAATCTCTATGGACCCAATGATAATTTTGACTTAAATACTTCGCATGTTTTACCTGCTTTGCTTCGAAAATTTCATGATGCTTTGATAAATAATCATGCATACGTATCTATTTGGGGAACTGGGAAACCGCTTCGGGAATTTATGTATGTGGATGATTTAGCTGAAGGGCTTTGCTTTCTTTTAGAAAATATTGAAGCCAAGGATTTATACGATAACAATCTTGCATTTCTTAATATTGGTACTGGAAAAGATTTAAGTATATCTGACCTTGCAGGAATTATTGCCAAGGTTGTTGGATATAATGGTAGTGTTATCTATGATAGTTCTAAACCTGACGGTACACCTAGAAAACTGCTCGATGTTTCAAGAATAAATTCTCTTGGCTGGAAAGCTAAAACTGATCTTCGTGAAGGAATTGAAAAAACTTATCAATGGTTTTTATCGAATAAAAAATGAAACTTAAAGGTATTATGGGAGAATATTGAATGGCTAAAGCTATTATTACTGGAATTACGGGTCAGGATGGAAGTTATTTAACAGAAATTCTGCTCAATAAAGGTTATGAAGTTCACGGAATTATAAGAAGGAGCAGTTCCTTTAACACTGGCCGAATAGACCATCTGTATGCCGATAAAAATGTCTTAAATAAAAAATTGTTTCTTCATTACGGCGATCTTGTAGACACAAGCAATATGAATCGGCTTTTAGAGAAAATTGAGCCTGATGAAATTTATAACCTTGCAGCTCAAAGTCATGTAAAAGTATCATTTGAAATTCCGGACTATACAGCCCAAGTAGATGCTTTAGGAACTCTGCGGTTTTTAGATGCAATAAGGGAAGTAGGACTAAAAAGAGTGAAGTTTTATCAAGCATCTACCAGCGAATTATATGGAAAAGTTCAAGAGATCCCTCAATCTGAACAGACTCCATTTTATCCTAGATCACCGTATGGAGTCGCCAAACTTTACGGTTACTGGATAATTGTTAATTATAGAGAAGCTTATAACATATTTGCTTGCAATGGAATTTTATTTAATCATGAATCACCTCGCAGAGGAGAAACATTTGTAACAAGAAAAATTACTCGTGCCGCTTCTTCAATTGCTGCTGGACTTCAAACGACTTTAGCACTTGGTAATCTTGATGCAAAAAGAGATTGGGGTTTTGCGCCTGAGTATTGTGAAGGAATGTGGAAAATACTCCAACATAAAACACCCGAGGATTTTGTGCTTGCAACCGGTGAAACTCATACAGTGAGAGAGTTCGTTGAACTAACTTTTAAGGAAATAGGAATAGAATTAGAGTGGAAAGGCAAGAATGAATTTGAGAGAGGAGTAATTAAAAAGATAGATGTTAGTAAAGCAGAAGAATTATTGGATACAAAAAACAAATCAAAAATTTATAAAGAAACTTTTTCAAGAAATTTGAAAAAAGGGGATACAATAATAATTGTAGATCGAAACTACTACCGCCCAACCGAAGTGGAACTTTTAATCGGAAACCCCGCAAAAGCTAAAAAACTGCTTGGATGGAAAGCCAAAACAAAGTTTGAAGATTTGGTTAGGATTATGATAAAAAGTGATATGGAAAAAATATTTACTAGAGGTTATTAGTTCTGCTTAGTTGTTTGCGCTTTTGCAGAGATAAATAAACTGCTGCTGAAATAAAAAGAAATAATAGAAGCAAAATTACTAGTGTAGATATTTTTGAAGGTGATTCGAGCTCAATTTTGGAAGTATTGCCAGTTATAACAAATGCTGCCCAGAAATATGGATTTGGTGAAATTTTTTTAATAAACTCCAATTTTGCTAATCTTAAAGCTTCAACTTTATCTTTGCCATCTTTAAGGTTTTTATAAAAATAACTCATAAGGTACGAAGTATATTTATCATTAACCTCCCACAATGAAACCAGTGTACTTTTTACACCCGCTTCAAATAAAGCCTTAGTCATACCAATTATTCCTTCAGATTCATCTATTTTCCCAAGTCCTGAACTGCAAGAACTGAGAACCACAAGATCGGAATTTAATCGTAGCTGGATAATTTCAGAAGTTTCTAAAAATCCATCGTTTTCTCTATCATAAAAATTTGAGAAAAAAATCAGCGGCTGCTTGTTGAACAGCATAGAATGAGTTGAGAGATGAATGATTTTACTTAGCTCTGCATTATCTTTAAAATTTGTCTCAGTTGCATCTCTGCTTAAAAATACATGATCTGTCTTTATGATCGAACCTATTGCGGCAACTTCATCTTCGGAATATTTAAGTGGAAGTAAAGTTAAACTTCTAGGAAAATTCACGTCATCTTCAAGCAGTTCTCTCCTCTCAGCAAAATCTTCAGATTGATTATCGATAGCTGGATTTCCTAAAACAAGTATTTTATGGCTTGATGATAAATTGTTCCTTATTTGGTTAACAAATAATGATGCTGATGGTATATAAGAAACAGCATAATCTTCAATTAAGAATTTTTTATCAGCATAATTGAAATTACTTTGATTGGATTGATAATTAGTAACCAAAAATTCAAATGGTATTGTTAGTAGTTCCTTTGAAGGGGAAATAACCAATCGCTCATTTAGTGGAATGTTTGATAAAACTGGTTTTAAAATACGGTTGAATAGTTCAAATGCTGATTTGGAATTAAAAGCAAAAAGATCTTTATTGAAAAAATATTTTTCTCTTGAATCTTTATCAAAATAAGGAGAAATACTTGAAACTAAACTTTCAAGGTTTTTGTCATTTAGGGGAATCTCGATGCATTTAAAATCGTTTTTTGTAATTAAGAATAAATATGATTTTGCATCTGTTGAATATATGGAAATAAAATTCTCTTTCGCATGCAAACACTTCTGGAGTTCGTAAATTTGATTACTTTGTTCATTTTGAACTAAATGTTTTAGATTAGGATACTTGTTGGAAAGATAGTTTTTAAGACTTGTAAAATCTCTAATTAAAGAATCAGTCGTTTGTTGATTATAAATGCCGGAGTTTATCATCCAGTCTAATTCATAAAGCAGTTCTATCTTGGCAGTATCTGCAGATAAAGTTGTAAGTTTTAAATTAAGCAGATTTTGTATAGTGTTACGCGATCTGGATTTGTCTATAATTAAAAAGGCGTCGCTAAATTTTTTCTGATCTAATAACAATTTTGCATATGAATCGTACAACGATCTTCTTGAATTAAAGTAAGAAATCTGTATCTCATTTTCATCAAAAAGAGGTTTGGAAACTTTTTCAACTAGACTAATCCCAGATTCGTAAAAAGATTTTGCTGCATCTATAAATCCGTGCTTGTAAAATAAATTGCCCAGAGAGCTGTAGGCTGCTATTTGCAAATTGACGTCATTAAGTTCCTTGCTAAGTTTTAAGGCTAACTTATAATTTGATTGAGCGTGTTGAAATGAGTTTTTAGTATTTTCAATATCACCTTCAAGTAAAGCCTGCTCGGCAACTAAATAATCCCATCCATTTTTCTGAGCAAGTTTTTTTGCCTTAAACAAACAATCTACAGCTTTCGAAATCTGATTTCTAGAAAGGTGAAGCTCAGATAAATCACCATAAGATTGAACTGCTGCATAATCATTACCTGATTTAAATGCTAATTCTATAGCCTGATTAAAATATTTCTCCGCTAATGAAAAGCTATCAGTTCTAAGATAGGTAAGAGCCAATTTGTGTAAGACATCCGCTGAGGCATAATTGTTTGATGAATATTTCTGAATTTCTAATGCATATTCGTAATAAAATTTTGCATTGGAATAATTGCTCAGATTGAAATTCAGTGCTCCCAAACCAGTACTTATTTCTGAATTGAGGGCATTATCTTTAATCTCATTAGAAAGTTTTTGTGCTTCACGATAGTATTTTAGTGATTTGGAGTAGTTTGCAAGATTAGCATAAACATCTCCCAACCCCACCAAGTTTAATGCTTGCGCTCGTATATCGTCTCCGGCAAATTGGATACCCTCTTCAAAATATTTAATAGAAGATTGATAATTGAAAAAATTCATATAAAGTTTGCCGAGGTTGTGAGAAATAAGTGCAAGCCTAACAGAGTTACCTAACTTTTTATATGAATCATAACTCTTAATGTAATAGTTTTTTGCATCTACAAGCTGATTTGTAAACGTTAAAGAAACTCCAAGTTCTGAATTACCAAAGGCTAGAGTCTCAATTTCATTAATGGATTTTGCCATTTCTATACCGTCTTTAATAAATTTTTGTGCCGCGTCAAAATTATTTTTCGCATCAGCACAGATACCTAAATTTATTAATGCTTTTGATGCAGTTATCTTATCATTGATTTGCTTAGAGAATGTTAATGATTTATTGTAATATTTTTCTGCTGATTGATAGTCATTAGATAAATAAGCCAGGGTGCCTTCAAAAAGATAAATTTTAGGAGTTAAAAATTTCTCTTCTTTATAATAATTTTTTAGAAGGCTAATAACTGCAGCTGCTTTTTTATAGTTTGCCAGTCCTCTGTAAACTAAAGCCAGGTTGAGCAGAATGTTTTTGTCGTTGGAATCTAATGAATCAGCAATTAAAAAATTATTTAATGCTTCCTTATATTTTCCATTTACTAGATAAAAAACTCCTCCGAAATAAGCACTCTGAGTTTTACCAATTTTATTTGTATCGTTAAGTAGGCTCCATGCAAATGAAGATTGACCAGTAGCTTTCACTGCTATTAGTAATTCATCAAAATAAGGATAATAATTTGGGTGATAATCGAATGCCATTATCAAAGAATCGAACATTTCCTTAAAGTTTCCATTTCGTTTAAGGATGATTGATTGCAGAAAGGGTTTTTCAAAACTGCCTGGTAAATTGTTGAGAGCTTTTGATTCGTTAAGTAAGTTAATATTAGAATTTTGAAGTATGAACCTATACTCGTCTAAGTAATTCTGATTCCATCCATTTTGTAAAATTTTCGAACGAAGTGAATCAAGATTGTATGACTGATATTGATTAAAGTTTTTAGAATTATTTTGCTGGGATTTATCGTAATTAATTATTGCAAATGCTGATATTATAAAAATTGGGAACAGCAGATATGTTTTTTTAAAGATCATGTACTATTATTTATTATAATTCGTTAAGAATTTGCTTAGCTTCATTCATTTTACTCCCTTTTTCCGTTACAACTTTTTCAAGATACTTTCTTGCGGTTCTGCTGTCTTCAAGCATGAGCGAGGCTTTGGCAATATAAAAATATGCATCAAGATTAACATTAGGAAATTTGCCGTGAGTATTATTTTCAATTGCTTTAGTAAAATTTATAATTGCAGTTTTGGCTGATCCCTTATCAATACTTGGGAACAAGCCTAAAAAATCCCGTTGGGCAGTTTTTAAATGTGTTAATCCTAAAATATAATATGAATAAAAAATTGTTTCATCTTCAGAATTCATCTTAATATCGTCTGATAAATATTCGATCGCTTTTTGATAATCTTCAGCTTCAAGAGCCATAATGCTTAATTCAAAATTATCAGTTGTTCTCCCTCGTGCTGTTGAAATATTAAATTCATCATCCAGTGAGGCAAGTTTGTAATTATTCGGTCCAGTAAAATTTATTATTAGAACTAATGCTGATGCGATTATTGCGAGAGACGAAAGAACATAAGCAAATGGCTTCACAAACCTATTCTTACCAACCGAAAATTTCTTGAATTCGTGACGGTTCGAGGGATTTAAGTTTGGGCTATCAAGTTGATTGGTAACAAAACTTTTTACTTCGGAGTATTCATTTCTGTAAAATTCAAGCTCATTAC
>JACAFC010000072.1 GCA_013388515.1 Ignavibacteriaceae bacterium
GAAAGTTTTCCCTTCATTTGCATTTCGAAGTCCACCAACATTTTCAGCAAGAAACCACATTGGTTGAAATAATTTTAAGGCTTTAACGCCATAAGAATATAACGGTCCATATACTCCATCTATACCTTTTTGTTCACCAACAACACTAAAATCATTGCATGGGAATCCAAATGCAAGTGCATCAATTTCAGAAATATTTTTTAGAACTTTGTAATCCAATTTCCGAATATCTTTATGTATAACTGATTTTGGATTATCGGGACAAATATTCTTTATATAAGTATTGCAAGAATCTTTATCATAATCTGTTGACCAAGCGTGCTTGATTTCAAATTGCTCAGATGAGTTATTCACTTTTGTAAGTTTTGCAGCCAAACCAAGACCACCGGGCCCACAGAATAATTCACCAAATTTAAAAATCATATAAACCTTTCTTCCTTTTTTCCCGCTCAAATATAACGTAATATTTCGTCTTCTTAAATATTAGAATTTGGCAACGCCTAACTTATAATTATACTGCGTTAGTATTTTAACTTGAGAATATATATATGCACGCAGCTGCATATATATGTTCCAATTTCTTTTATTTTGCCTCAATTTTTCACTATTTAAAAATATGCCTTGCATATCTATGTTCCAAAAAATATTTAGTCAAGAGGGCTTTTAACGCCAAGCCCTCTATTTAAAACATGCGTATAAACCATGGTAGTTTTAACGGATTGATGCCCTAAGAGTTCTTGTATTGTTCTTATATCGTTCCCGTTTTCAAGCAAGTGAGTGGCAAAGGAATGCCTGAATGTGTGTGGACTACCCGGTTTAAGTATTCCCGCTTTTTTTATAGCCTCCTTAACTGCTCTTTGAATAGTGCTTTCATGAATATGCCATCTAGTAATTAAACCCGTTTCTTTATCCTTAATAAATTTATCTGCTGGAAAAGCATACTGCCATCCAAATTCTTTTCCAGCGTTTGGATATTTCTTTTTCAAAGCATAAGGCAAAATGGTTTCGCCTTTTCCTTTCTTTAAATCTGCTTTATGCTGCAAATAAACTCTATTAAGGTGCTGTTTTAACTCTGGAATTATTGAAGCTGGTAAAACTGTATGCCTGTCCTTTTCACCTTTTCCATCTCTAACTAAAATTTGCTGGTAATCAAAGTCTATATCCTTAATTCTTAATTTTAAAGCTTCAGTTAACCTAAGTCCGCCGCCATATAACAATGCAATAATTAACTTGCTCGTTCCGCTCAGGTAATCAAATATTTTTATTACTTCCTTTTTTGAGAAAACCACTGGTAAATGTTTAATGCGTGCAGCTCTTTTAATATCATTTATCCACCCAATTTCTTTTTTCAAAATATTTTTGTAAAGATATAGAATTGCTTGAAGCGCTTGGTTCTGAGTAGATGCTGATACATGCTGATCAACTGCAAGTGAAGAAATAAACGCTTTTATCTCCTCTGCGCCCATTTCTTTCGGGTGGCATTTGTTATGAAAAAAAATAAACCTTTTTATCCAGTTGGCGTAGCTTTCTTCTGTACTCTTTGAGTAATGAGCTGCCCGCATCGTAAGTCTCACCTGGTCAAGCAGCTTTGGTTTATTTTGTTCCGCAGTGTTCATTAATCCCCGATAAATGCTTCACTAACCTAAAAAATGAAAAGTTGAGAGTCAATGTGTATTGGGCTAGAAGCTAGAAGTGAGAAGTAAAAATATTGTGGAAGTCGAATATGTGTGAAGGAAACAACGCTGTAATAAAACTGAATGCCTTTTTGTCAGCATTAAAATCTCACACTTTGTTATTTGTTCATTTTCGCACTTTTTCATTTTCGTTACAGCTTCGATATAACTGGCTTACTCTTCCGATATAGCTTCGATCATTTCTCGATTTTGTCATTCTGTCACGTAATAATTTTTTTGCTGCTTAAAATTTATTCCTTCTCTTATTTATTTCTTGGTTGTAAGGAGCCAAGGATCTGCCTGGGAACAAGTTTTTGTCACTCTGAAATTTCTTTGTCTGAAGGCAGGCATGTTTTAGAGTTTCATTATTATTTTTTCTCAGAACGTTGGCTTCCTCTTTCGACAGCTTGTACAGGCATAATCTTAGGATTAAGAATAAATGTTAAAGAAAAAGAATTGTAGTCTAATTTGAATCAAAATGGAAGAAAAGCCTTTAAAGACAGAATTTACAATGCTATGCATTACTTATAATAAATCTGTACCTTCCCAAGGGGGAGATTAGAAAGAGTTAAGCAGCGTGAGCGATAATCAAAACTCATCTCAGCTCTTCTCTTAGCCGTAATTTGGTTTGTTGGTGCAATTGATTTTTTTGAACGTTCTAACATCATCCTGTAAATCAAATTATGCAGACATGTTATTTGAAATTAAGTTGACTCCGATGCGAAAAGCCGGCATGATAGTATTCGGATGGGCTCCCGCTTTGTGTTCCAATCGAATGTGCATCAAGTAATAAAAAAATTATCAGCTTTTATTTTTATTATTCTTAAGGTAATTATGCATAAACTTACCAAACTTTTTATCTTTCTGCCTCTTTTCATAGTAAGTCATTTCGTTGTACACCGATTCTTTATAAATCTTGATGTAGTTGTCGTATCTTTCTTGCTCAATGTGCCCTTCCTCTAAAGCTTTTATTACAGCACATCCTTTCTCAACTGTATGAGTGCAATCCTTGTATCGGCATTCTTCTGTTAAATCGGCAATTTCACTAAAAGTATTTTCCAATCCCGATTCCAAGGTTATCATTCCAAGCTCGCGCATACCGGGATTATCAATTACAATTGAGCCATTCTCCAAAATAATTAACTCTCGCCGGGTGGTTGTGTGTTTACCTCGTCCGTCCTTTTCTCTAATGGGCTGTGTCTTGTATAAATCTTGGTGGATAAGATTATTTAGAAGTGTTGTCTTCCCCACTCCGGAAGAACCGAGCAGGCAGTAAGTCTGTGGTGGCACAAAGCATTTTTTTATACCTTCAACATCGCTTAAACTGTTATTGCTGAATGCTTCTATCTTAGTTTCCGGAAGAATACTTAGGATTTCATTTTTCCTTGCTTGAATTTCATCATCATTTAACAAATCGCTTTTACTCAGAAATATCACCGGGGTTATTCCGCTTTCATTAATCATAACCAGGTAACGTTCAAGTCGGCGCAAATTAAAGTTGGCATCCAATGACTGCATTATGATTGCAGTATCGATGTTAGCGGCAATTAGCTGGTAGTCAACTTTCTTTCCCGGGGTCTTTCTTTTTAATAAAGTTTTACGCGGCAGTATGTCGTGAATAACCGCCAGAGTATTGTCATCAAAAAGTTGAGTGTACACCCAATCTCCCACTGTCGGAAAATCAATA
Source organism: Ignavibacteriaceae bacterium (assembly GCA_013388515.1). Lineage (GTDB taxonomy): Bacteria > Bacteroidota > Ignavibacteria > Ignavibacteriales > Ignavibacteriaceae > XYD12-FULL-36-8. The sequence continues at coordinate 3,361 of JACAFC010000072.1, forward strand.
GATGATTCTGAATTGAACAGAAACTTTCCTGTCACTTCAGCGTAAATTTCTTTCTCACCGTTGGAAACGACAAAGCTGTTTTTGTTAACTGAAACAACTCTTACAATTTCAAAGTCGTTTAACCTTGCAAAGTCAATTCGTTCCTTGAACCAACTGTTAAAACCAAGTTTTTCAATGTTATTCATATTTCAGCAATTATTATTTTTTTTGCAAAGTCTTTTCAATACGATATGTTGTTTGATTAGATAAATCGCATAGACGTTATTTTTGATAAAAGTATCTTCTTTGTTGAGATATCCTTACAACAAATTTAACCAGAATATATTCTTTTTTTCGAGAATACTATCAATAATGTAAGAAATTATTAGTAACGAATACCTCTCATCTAAAAGTAGAGAATAGAGCGAGTTCTAAAAATAACATACCATCCAACTCATCCCCACCCTTCTCTTGCAGGAAAAGGACTTATTTATCGTTATGTATTCAAATTATAATTTCCTGCTTGTTATTTCATGAAAAGAGCTGCGGAATCAACAAGGTGTGTTAAAATGTTTTGTAAGATTTGTTTAGCTTAAGTCTAGTCCCGATTCAATATTTTCTGATAACTTTTTAATAAATCGTGTCATCGGTATTCCATCTATTACATCATGGTCAAGCAGTACAGTCATATTTAATATTTCCCTAATTTCAATTTTATCATTAACAACAGCCGGTTTTTTAAGTATTGAACCAATTCCAAACGATAACGGATGAATGCTTGTATGAATAAACCAGCCTTTAATTTTTCCAGCCATTCCAATAGAAGTTACCATAACACTGCCCATGTTTTTTTTAGCAGCTGCCGGATATTTTAGTATAATTTTCCATATAAATCTTCGTAATATCCCGGGAAGGATGTAGTACAAATCAGAGAAAAGTTTATTCTTTTTTTCACCAAGAAGAACATCGTCATTGTTTAATTTTTGGTTTTTAGCTTTGGTTATCTCCTCAGTAATTTGAATGAAATCCTTTTTGTTAGTTTCTCGAATAACATAAGGTATCGGAACTAACTCACCATTGTAATCAGTTTCAACTGCTATAGAAATATCAATATCATTGAACACAACAGCGCTTCTTTTATTTTTAAGATAAGCATGTACGGCTTGATGTTCCTCGATTGTTTTGCTGATAGTTTTTATAAGCCATCCGGTAAAAGACAATTTACATTTCCGGTTATTTCTATAATTTTTAAGTTGTTTGTGTGTTTCTGTAACATCTAATTCAAGCAATGCTTTCATGTGATGTTTTTTTCTGCCTACTTCACAAACATCAATTGTAGCAATTCTTGTACGAGTGTATTCTAATTTTTTATAACTTTTCATAAAAACCTGCAGAAAATAACGTTAATGTTCTCTTTTCGGTTAGCCTAATTGTTCATTATGCAAGCACCATGTAATATCTAAAATCCACATGAACTTGTTATGTTTAGTATCCGTAAAAATTTAATAGAGTCATAAAGTTCTGCTAAATTTCTTTTTTACGAAATATGCAATTAATAACATACTTGGAATTATTGAAATAAATAAAACCACGTGTAAAGTATCGAATACAGATTGTGTTTTTGAGCGGATTGCCCCAACAATAACCACCGTTATGACTGAAATTCCAAGAAAAATGGTTTGAGAAATTTCACGTCTGGGAGATAAAAAAGAAGTTACCAACGCACCAAACATCGAACCGATTAACACAAAGATGCCCTGAATCCAATGAATATTGTCTTTAGAATAATTATAACTTACTTGTGTCTGGTCTGTTGAAACGTGCATTTGCAAGAGAATTTTGGATAGAAAATAAACAACAGCAAATGCACAAATAAAACCAATTGCAGCGGAACCGGGAGATTTTATATTGGGTTTTTCCAATTTATAACCCAAAACTTAATAGCAGTTAAAATTATTTGATCAGGTTCAGAACATCTCTACAAGTTCAACTCTGCGGTTTTTTGCTTTTCCTACTTCAGTTTTGTTACTCTCAACAGGGCAGTATGGTCCTACTCCGCTAGATTTTAATCTTGCAGCCTGAATTCCATTTTCAATAAGTGCTTTTACAACAGAAGCAGCACGTTCTGATGATAATTTCATGTTGGATTCGAGTATGCCATCGGTGTCGGTATGACCGACAACAAAAAGTTTTAGCTGAGGATTTTGTTTCAGCAATTTTACAATTTCATCTATTGCAGTTTTTGATTCCGGCTTTACAACTGATTTGCCGGTATCAAAATAAATTCCATACACCGCAACTTTACCTAATTCAGAAATACCTTTGTTCAGAGATGCTGAGTCAATTGTAACTTCATCTTCCATCGGTTTGCTTTCTACTATAATCAAAGTGTAATCCCTTCCGTCATTATATGCCTCAACACTTATATAAGTAACAGCTTTATTTTTTTCAATCTTAGCATGTAATATTCTCGTTTCAGACAGCAATATTTTTCCGCTAAGTTTCTTAACAGCATTTTCATAATTCCTTATTATCTGAATGAAGCTGAATTCTTTACTTCCTTCTTTAAGAGAATAATTTATTTGAGTGAGCTTTCCTTCCCAAACATTTTCGGTTTCAATGTATGGTGACGTGTACACATCAAAATCTTTAATTATTTGTTCACTTATATAATAGCCGGGTATTCTTGACAGCAGCGGGTGATCTTGCGATCCTTCCTTGTCTGTTTCTTGTGCATTATTAATTGTAGAAAAAATAAATATAAACGCTGCCGCAAATAATGAACTGATTCGCATCTTGCTCTCCTTAGATTTGGATTATGATCAACTAAAAACCTTATGAGTTTTTTGGCTTGAAATATACTAAAGTTAATTCTGAAGACTTAACACTCACTAAAAGTATAATGAACTGCTAAGCTTGAAAATGCAGATTCACGGGAAAGAATTCTTGATGGATTTGAGGCATTGAGCGTGTGAATGCTTAGGAAAAAATCGTTCAAGAGCAATTTGTAAATGATAAAATGTTCAGTAAAAAACTTTTTTCCTAATTGTTTATCTCTTTGTCATTATCATCGTCTTTATCATCACCCATTTCCCCGAATAAAAACTTAACATATTTATGTTTTATCATCTGCGCTTCAACAATAAAGTAAACATCTTCAGCAATGTTAGTAGCATGATCGCCTAATCTTTCAAGCTGCCGGCAAATTACTAAAAGTGCCACGGCAGTATCTATATTTTCTTTATTCTCCTTCATTATGCTAATCAATATCTGATGATTGTCGACATTATACTGATCTAATATTTTATCTGTTTCAATTACTTTTTGTGCAAGTTTTGGATCATTGTTAATAAAAGAATCGATTGAATTTTTGACCATCTCTTTAACAATGTTAGCCATCGGTGTAAAGTTTGTCTTGCTTAAAAAGTCCGGCTTTTTTCTCATTATTAAAAAATTAGATGCAATGTTTACGGCAATGTCGCCAATACGCTCAAGGTTATTATTTATTGTCATGGCAGACATGATGAATCTTAAATCTGTTGCTACAGGCTGGCGGAGTGCAAGCAGCTTTTGGCATGCTTTATCAATTTTAACATCGTACTTATCAACTTTATCATCACGTTCAATAATTTGATTTGCCAGCTCAATATTTTCTTCTTCAATAACACGAATTGCTGCAGTTAGTTGCTCATCTACTAAGCTGCACATCTTAAGTATTCTTGTTTTTAATTTTTCTAGTTCTGCTTCAAAATGTCGTTCCATTTTCGTCTCCTAATAATTAACCAAATCTTCCAGTTACATAATCCTCGGTTTGTCTATTTGAAGGATTAGTAAAAATTCGAGATGTTTTATCGTATTCTATCAATCTGCCAAGATAAAAAAATGCAGTGTAATCACTCACTCTTGCAGCTTGCTGCATATTATGTGTAACAATAACAATTGTGTAATTTTTCTTAAGTTCGTCAATCAGCTCTTCAATTTTAGCAGTAGAGATAGGGTCGAGAGCGCTGGCGGGTTCGTCCATTAAAATAATTTGAGGTTCAACAGCCAAAGCTCTGGCAATACATAATCTTTGCTGCTGCCCACCAGACAAACTTAATGCCGGATCATCCAGCCTGTCTTTTACTTCTTCCCAAAGTGCCGCTTGTATAAGTGTTTTTTCTGCAATTTCATCCAATACTTTCCTATCCTTTATGCCATTTATTCTTGGGCCAAAAATCAAATTCTCATAAATAGTTTTAGGAAATAAGTTAGATTTTTGAAAAACCATACCTATCCTTTTTCGTAGATTCACTACATCGAGGTTCTTGTCATAAATATCTATTCCATCAATTTGAATTTTTCCGGTAATTCTAACATCATCAATCAAATCATTCATTCTGTTTATCACTCGCAAGAATGTAGATTTACCGCAGCCAGATGGCCCTATAAAAGCTGTTACTCGCTGCGAATAAATATCGATAGAAATATCTGCTAATGCTTGTTTTTCACCATAAAACAAATTCAAATTCTTTACTGTAATCTTTGTTTCTTTCATCTTTTAGTATAGTTAAGTTAAAGTCTTCCTAATATTTTTCTAAAACGATAACGGAATATTATCGCTGTAATATTTAACAAGAATGTTAATGTAATAAGAACTAAAGTAGAACCGTACTGTAGAGGCATAGTCTTAGTCGGATTTGAAGATTGCGTAGCCAGAATAAAAATATGATAAGCAAGGTACATAAACTGCTCTCCCGGATTTATCATAGGTATACAATAATCTCCAAAACACAAATCCACAATCGGCAGATTAGGTAAAAAGAAAGCCGCTCCTAAAAATAAAACTGGAGCTGTTTCACCTGCACCTCTGCTTATTGCCAATATAGTACCTGTTAATATTCCCGGTCTAGCTTGAGGAAGCACAACATTTTTTATTGTTTGCCATTTAGTTGCTCCTAAACCATAGGAAGCATCTCTGTGGGATTTTGGTACAGAGTTAAGCGCTTCAAGGGTAGATACAATAATAATTGGAAGTACAAGCACAGCTAAAGTTGATGATGCCCAGATTAAAGCCGGTTGACCAAATAATAAACCTGTCTGAAGGACTTCATCCAGATTCTTTCCAACAAATAAAATGAAAAAGCCTAAACCGAATAAACCGAACACAATTGAAGGCACACCAGCTAAATTATTCACTGCTGTACGGATAATTCTGGTGAAAACTGAATCCTTTGCGTATTCATTAAGGTAGATAGCGGAAAAAATTCCTAATGGTAAAGCAAATAGAATCATTAAAAGAGTTACTGCCACTGTTCCAAAAATCGCAGGGAATATACCGCCTTCTGTCATGTTGTTTTTAGGTTCAGAAGAAATAAACTCCCAGCTTATCACGCTGAATCCTTCAACAATAATTTTAATTAGAATGAATGCTAACATTAAAATAAGCATCAGAAATAACAGCCTGGTTACATTGATAAAAATGAAACCCGAAATATCCTTATGCTTTTTTAGTAATATTGACATAGACTAAAATGTATTTTTCTTGCGCATTTTATTTATAATCACTTCTGCAATTAAATTTAGGAAAAAGGTGATTGTGAATAATACAATTCCAATGAAAAAAAGAGCAAAATAATGATCTGAACCTTGTGAAACTTCTCCCATTTCTGCAGCAATTGTGGCAGTCATTGTTCTTACACTCTGAAAAATATTTGATGTAATGTTGGCAGCGTTACCGGCAGCCATTAAAACGATCATAGTTTCACCAATAGCTCTGCCAAAACCAAGTAAAATGCTGGCTGAAATTCCACTTGTTGCAGCGGGTAAAATAACTTTGCTGATTGTCTGCCATTTGGTAGCCCCAATCCCGTAGGAGGCCATTCTCAGATCGTTTGGTATAGAATGAAGAGCATCTTCAGTTAATGAAGCAATTATTGGTATTACAACAAAAGATAAACCTAAGGCAGCTATAAATGCATTAAGGCGGTTTGTTGGATTTAACAAATCATTGAAAAAGCTTGCTCCCACAACCAACATTAAAAAACCAAGAACCACTGTAGGAATACCGGCGAATAATTCTACAATTGGTTTGAGTATTTCTTTTGCTTTTGGATTGGCAATTTCTGCAAGATAAATTCCAGCCCCCACACCAAGAATTGTAGAAAGTATTGTTGCTGGAATGGCAGTAAGTAAAGTACCAAGTATTAAGGGAATTAAAGAATATCTGGCTTCATCGGAAGTTGGGAACCACTCAAAGACCTTTGAACTTGTACCGTCTTCAGCCAATCTATTATGGTAAATAAAATCAACTAACTGTATATGTTCAAAGGCTCTAAAACCTTCCTTAAAAAGAAAAATAAAGATTAAAATTATAAATATGAGTGCAGCCGTTCCATTTATGGCAAAGAAATATTTAATTAAGGATTCTTTAATCCTTGTTGATTGCTTAATCTTTTTACTAAAGGGTGATGAATTCATAGTTATATCATTTGGGACATCACCTTTTGATATCGTATCACCTATGTTGATTTCTTTATCCAATTTCTTATTGAAACGATTAATAAGCAAAGTAAATAGTTATTCTTCCCGTAAGAGACGGATCAAACGAGTATGTACTGCTCTTCTCATATGTTTCCAGCAATATGTTTGGAATGACCCTGATGTTTTTCTCAGCAAGAAAGCTTAATCCTAAAACGACAAAGTTCCTTGAGTCATAATCCGTTTTAGAATTAGGATCAAAATAATCAAACCTGCCAAGCAAGTTTATTTTTTCGAATATCTGGTAGTTTCCGAATAAACTTAAGCCAAAACCGTTAAGATTGTTGTAACTACTACCGGTTGCACTTGTAAGCTTATATCCATTTTTAGTAACCTGATAGAAACCTTCAGCACCAAAGCTGTAATCTACATCTTTAATACCCATAAAAACTGCCGTTGTAATTACATCATTATTAAATGTGATAGTCTGGTTATTACTATTTTGAACTGAGAATTTTGAACGAAATTTATAATCCCCATATATTGTAATATTAATATTTTTTGCGGGAGCTAAATTCAGATGCGCGTAAGCTCTTTTATATTTATCGGTTTCAGCACCAAGATTGCTGTTATTAGCAAACATAATCCAGTAATTAAATAATGCATCATTATCGAGCTTTCCTTTTAGTGCAATTCCCATATCTCTAGATGCAGCTACATTTCTTAAATCCATAATAGTTTTTTCAAGGGATCTAAATTGCCAATAGCTTTCACTAACTTCAAAAGATGGCGGTGGTTGAATACCAAATATTAAATCGTTTCCATCAAATATGTTCTTCCATTTAAGAGAAAGATCTTTGATGAATACGTTGGTGGTGCTTCCGGTTGTTGAAGCTTGATTTCCTTCAAACCTTACCCGGGTTTGGAATTTATCAGAAAATTCATAATCATATGTAAAAGTTATTCTTCTGAATTCAAATCCATTAAGATCTCGCACTCCTTTTAATCCAGTATTTGCTAAAGCAGAATGCAGCGAGTCCCTCGAGATATTATAGAAATAATCAATAAATGCTTCTCCGGATATTTTGCCTTTATCTACATTCTGCGCAAATAAATTTGCGATTGCAAGAATAGCCAAAAAGACTACTAATTTATTCAGCATTAGTTCTCTCCTTTATTTTAGTAACTAGTCTTTGACCAGAAGACTAATTACACAAGATACTTTTTTATTTTTGGGGCAGCGGAATATATTCCATCTTTTTTACGACATCCTGACCTGAATTAGAAACAATAAAGTCTAAATAATCTTTTATTTCCGGTTTAATGTTTTTGCCCACATAACAGTACAAGTAACGAGAGATAGAGTACTTCTTACTCCATATCACTTCATAATTAACTTTTCCACCTTCAACCGGCGAAACTGCTTCTGAATTTTTATCCGATTTAACATGTAGAATTTTAACATCATTTCTTTCTGCAAAATAACCGACACCGCCATATCCAATCCCTTTAATATCTCTTGCAACAGATTCACCTAACGCTGCGGTACCCTGCAATACTTGGGTTGATGTTGCATAGTCACGTTGTTTTCCTTTATCGTCTTTACCTAACACATGCTCCTTAAAGAACTCGTACGTGCCACTGCTATTTTCCCTGCCATAAAGAGTAATGGGCAAATTAGCACCGCCAACTTGTTTCCAGTTCGTAATTTTACCGGCAAAAATATCGCTTATTTGTTGAATGGTAAGATTATCTATTTTGTTTTCTGGATTTACAATAACAGCAATGCCGTCTAAGGCAACTTCGTACTGTACAGGTTCAACACCCTTCTCTTTTGCTTTCTCAAGCTCGGCTGGTTTAATCTCCCTGCTGGAGTTAGCAATATCAGTTGTTTTGTTGAATAAAGCTGCTATTCCTGTTCCTGATCCACCTCCGGTAACTTGAATTGATACATTAGGGTGTTTACTCATATACACTTCAGCCCACTTTTGAGCAAGATTGACCATAGTATCTGAGCCTTTAACTGTAATAACTACTTTTTCAACAGTTTCTTTTCTTTTGCATCCGGAAAAGATTAGAATCGAACCGATAATAAGTGCAAAAAATACGGTAAAGAAGTGTTTGTAATACATAAGTCCCTCGAAATATTTTAAATTTATTTATGAAATATACTTTAATGAATATTCAAGAAATTTAATCTTATGTTAAATAATTGTTAAATCTCCGTGACATGATTATACTCAGAAATATAGTAATTACATAATTATAGTTAAAATAAAAAAGGGTGCCTTCAGGCACCCTTTTGGTCGAAGGAGAGAACAAAAACTTAATATTATAATGCTATTTTCTAATTGTAACAAAGTATTGAACTAGAAAATTGCTATGCTAAAGAGCTTATTGTAAGGAAAAATCTATTGGTTTATTTGGATTGATAATAATATATCCCTCTTGCTCTGAATACAAAAGATACCCCTTTCCAGATTCTAGCAAATTACTGTTGTAATACTGTGCATTGTTACTACCAAAAACAGAGGTAATAATGAAAGTTGGATTTGTGATTATTGATGCGACAGGTAAATTACAATAAGATACACCAATTGAATTCCAACCTTTGACTACTGGAATTAAGAAAGTAGTATATTCACCTTTAAGCATAAGTATTGTTTCTTGGCTGAGCTGAATCCAATACGCTTTCCCAACTTCTAAGGAATCTACTGCTTCATAACCATAATCGGAACACAGAAATGCACTAGAAAGTGAATATTTGAAAATAGATTTAGTTGACATATCAGTTAATTTGATTGGAATTGAGATAAAATTCCATCCTTTGCCCAAATAAAGTGGGAATCCAATATTTCCGTAAGTGTGAGAATAAGGATCTGTAATTTCTTTAAATCCTTCTCCCAAAATAATCGTTGGTGAAGCATTTCCAAAATTCCATTTAAGTGCAGGATATTTGTCAGCAAAGGGCATTGTATTTATCAATCTGAATTTGCCGACTTTTCTGGGAATAAGTGAAATGTTTTCACCCCCAGCAAATGAAGCAAAATTAATAATTGGCAGCCAATAAGAAACTGAAATTCCAACGCCATAAATTGGCTTATTTACAAGCTCTGAAGAACCATCAATATAGTGGAAACTCAGACTACCATAATTCACAATAGATCTGTTTAATGAAAAACTACATTGATAGGCATTAAGAATAAAACTGTTAACATTTGCCTTTATATATACTTCAAACTCATATGTTTTATCATCAACAAATGCCCCGTTTCGTATTTCCATATTGTACTTGTATTCGCCGCTAACATTAATATATAAAACAATACTAAAAATAAAAGCTAAAAAAATACTTTTAGTCATATTACTTTATTTCAGATGCATCGATAAACTCAATTTTTGAATTAATAATTTTCTTAATCTTATTTATTATTAAATCGCCTTGTGGTGGATATAAATCATTTCTCCAATCCAAATTAACAAAGTCATAAACGTATCTTTGCCAAGTAATATTTTTAAGGAATATACTAACATGATCGGTCGGAATGATAACACCAAAATAAAATACTGCTCCATTAAGTTTTGATTTGAATAATATTTGTTTTCCCAACCAAAAATTTGTTTCAACTAAAAGTCTTGTCAAAGGGTCCAATTTTTCGGGATGTTCAATTAATAAGGATAAGTACAAATGTTTACATAGTCTTCGTAAATCCCGCCTTGGGAAAATTTTGGCTGCAAGCCGATATTCCTTACATGAACAGGTTAAATGGTGAGTATTATATTTATGATTGGATATTTTTTTAGTCTCATTCAAAATATTTTTCACTTCAGGTATTATATAAGCATAACCCAATTTTAAAAAATCAAACGTATTATTAATCTTTGAATCGATTTCTTTTCTTATTTCCATTTTAATCGTATCTCAAACATAAACTCAACTTAAGTTTTTACTTTTCAAGTAACATTTTCTTGACCAGTCTTAATTCATTCGTTATTAATCGATAAAAATAAACTCCGGATGGATATTTTGAGGCATTAAACTGAAATGAGTACTGTCCAGCGTTTAACTCTTTATTAACAAGAGTTTCTATTTCATTACCAAGTGTATCAAATACTGTTAATGATACATATGTCGGGTCAGGCAAATTAAATTTAATTAACGTTAGGGGATTAAATGGATTTGGATAGTTTTGCTCCAAGGAACAATAACTTGGTAATTTATCAGATTCTAACTCGATATCAGCGGGAGCTTGATTGTAATTAATTATTAATTTTAGTTGACCGAGATCAAGATTTGGAATAGAATAAATTCCTGCTCCTAGAAACTGAGTATTAACAACAAAACCGCCGAACAAATCCATAACGTTAATATAGATTTGCGGCGGTAAGTTGTATGATATGGTTAGAAGGCTCCCCTGCCCTTTTTGGTATTTTATTCGATGTTCAACTTGCCCACTAAACGGAACAGTACCCTGCCTGTAATCCTTGTATGATTCTATACCACTGAATCCATTTGCCGGAAGTACAAATCTAAATTCAATCCCTGGCGGTAGTGGTGGTAAAGCTTCTTCACCAAAATTTGAGTCAATACCATCCGATGCTGATGGATCTATGCCAAACTTAATTGTACGAGTTTCTGTTAAATCTGATAAGATTAATTCTGCTTGTATCAATGGTTGATTTTGAGAGCTAATATTTTGATATAAAGAAATAATTAGAAGCCCAAGAACTATAAAATTCATTTTTATTCCTGTAATTTTTCTGATTATTTAATGAGTAACATTTTTTTTGTTGACTTAAAATCATTCGACATTATTTCATAAAAATAAATACCTGAGGCTTGATTCTCTCCATTCCAAGAATAAGAATATGTTCCTGCTTGCAAATATGAATTAACAATAATATCCACAAGTTGACCGATTTGATTATATATTGAAAGTTTTACATTACCTTCCACAGGAAGTGAAAATGTTATATAAGTTGAAGGATTAAATGGATTAGGGTAATTTTGCTTTAAATCAAATGTGATTGGAACATCAATATTGATGTAAATTTCTTGAAAATATTTTGCACTGCCATTTAAATCAATCTGTTTAAGTCGGAATGAATATTTAGAATAAAATGTATTTAGTTTATAACTGAATGTATAGAGATTAACACTGGTTGAGGTTCCATGACCAAGAACAAAACCTATTTTCTCCCAATTACCATCTTCAATTTTTTGTTCTACATCAAAGCCAAGATTATTTAACTCTGCGGCAGTCTGCCATGTTAGTGTAACTTCATTTCCATAAACAATAGCATTAAACGAAGTTAATTCTACAGGTATAACATCTGAATACATCATGAATAATTTTGCTGATGTAAAGCCAGATACAACTGCATTAGGAATAGAATAACTTCCTGAATCTACCAAATCACCGCTATTAAAAAGTAAACCAGTCGGAGTAAAGACGTCTTGGAGCCTCATCTGAACGCCCGCAGGAAGATTATAATTTATTGTAAAACTCGTCGCTCCCGAAGCATACTGCCACAACAATCTATGCTCAAGAGTGTCAGAAAAAGGAAATGAAGGAGCATTTCTATAATCTTTATAAACTTGATTAGCTACGCCAAAGGGATTTAAATCAAATCTAACCTCGAAACCTGGAGGCATGGGTGGTAAAGCTTCTTCTCCAAAATTAGCATCCACTCCTGTAGTAGCTAAACTATCAATACCTAAATATCTTACTCGAGTTTCTCCTGAACCGTCTGCAAATTGCAGTCTGATATCAATTCTTGGTTGCGAATAAATTAATTGAACCGAAGCAAAAAGCATAAATAAAAGTATTATTTGTTTCATTTTTATCCCTATATAAATTTCGGTTCTACTCAATTTGAGTAGAACCGACTTGTTATTAAATTATTATTTAATGAACATCATTTTTAATGATTTGGTAAAACTACCCGAAATCATTTTATATATGTACATACCACTAGATACATATGAGCCCGCATTATCTCTGCCATCCCACTTCATGGAGTAGGTTCCTCGGTCAACTTGCCCTAGTGTTAACGTACGTATTTCTTCACCTAAAGCGTTGAAGATACTTATCGTAACATCATTGGTTTCCGGTATCGAAAATCTGATATTTGTTGTTGGATTAAACGGATTAGGATAATTTTGGAATAATGCGTAGTCAATGGGTAACTCTGGTGCAGAGCCGTAAATTACCTCAATTTCTATCTTTTCCACTTTTTGTTTGTTCGTACTAACAAGGATAATCTTGTCAATTGAGATATTTTTTGGTTCATCTATGGCGAATGGTAAGTTAGCAACAAAGTTCTCTCCAGCATCGATGACAATATTTCCTGCTTGATCATATAAAAGCACTCTTAATAATTCATCAACCTTTGCAAAATATCCGCTGCCTAATCTAGAGTCAATTAGCATATTAGTAACATCGTCTTCCACATTTCCAAATTCCAATTGAGCACCTCTAATAGCAACTTTAGAATCTAATCGAACCGCAATCCCCGAATTTGTTATATGGAAAATGATCTTTGCATCAGCTTCAGCAGTTTTTTCCATTTTATCTTGTTTGGCAACAATAACAGGTTTATTGAGTTGAGTTCTATTTGGATAAAATCCGGAAAGAATAATATTCTGAATTAATGCTAAATCTTGAACGTTCACATAAGCATCAGGTGTCGGTGATAAAGAGTTCCATACCCACGGTGCTATGTTAGCTCTTTGGAATTCTTCTGTTGAAAGTGAGTCCCTTCCCAAAATATGATCGACTACATTTATAAGATCAAGAATGTCCAAACTCCCGTCACCATTAATGTCGCCTAAAGACGATGTGCGATTGGTAACAAAAATGCTAAGTTCATCTCTTGATGGTGTTATATCAATTGGGAAACCTTGAAAAGTGCTAGCTTCAGCATTGGCAATTCTGAACGAAGATTTTAGGGTATCTGAACCGCTTATGTCAGAGACAAAATAATTCACCTTTAATAGTGAATCATAATCTACACCAGAAGGATTACCTGGCAATCCATTATCTTCGTTAAGATTGTAGAGAAGAACATAAACCGAATCAACTGAAGAACCATTTGAAGTGAAAGGCCCACGGAATACTTCATACTGCAAGGACCAATCAGCTGAACTTACTGATGCTCCCTTTTGGATATTTTGGAATCGAAGAATGGTATTATCATCCAATGCTTTATTAACTAATAATCTAAATTGTATAGCTTGAGCTTTAGCATCTAGACTTTTTAGCTGAATAACGTCTGTATATGTCGAATCTTCTTTTCTGGTTAGAGTATCTACTGCAAAAACTAATCCGAATACAGAAATTCCATTGCCCGATAATACTATCGATGATGGAGATCCAGCTCCATTATGTATAAAAGATAGCGAGCCAGGCACTGAACCTCCTCCGGTTGGATTAAATGTAACGTTGAAAATCTGATTTCCGAGTGCAGGAATCGTTGCTGTTGTTGGGGTAACTGTATATTGTGAGGGACTAGCTGCAATGCTTGAAATTGTTAATGCATTAGTTAAGCCGGTGTTTGTTACGTTAATCTGTAAAGTTGATGGAGCACCTTGAGATACATTACCAAAATCTAAAGTATCCTGAGTTACAGAGAAGGTTGGGCCTGCATCTGCTCCAACGCCTTGCATATTGTAAATAAAAGGTGAACCAGCTGCATTATGAGTGAATGTTAAACTGCCACTTTTATTTCCTAAAGTTGATGGTGAAAAGGTTACATTAATAGCCTGATTACCACCAGCAGCAATAGTAATTGGGAAACTAAGAGTAGGTAAAGTAAACTGTGGATCTGAAGATACAATATTTGAAATAGACAAAGCATTAGCAGTACCTGGATTATTAATAGTAACTGCTAATACATTGCTACCCCCTACTGCTGTAGGAGGGAATGAAAGCGGTGCTGATGGAGATATACTGAATGTGGGTCCAGGATCAGCAACATTCAAATTTGTGTAGGTTACAAATAGTTTTGCACTTGTATAGGTTGTACCTCCAATAATCAAGTAACTTCCGCTGCCAGATAAGTCGCCACTATTAAATAATGCACCAGTAGGAGTAAATGCATCTTGAAAGCGAATTTGAACACCAGCTGGCAAATTATAATTAATTGTCATACCTGTTGAACCAGATGAATACTGCCACACAAGTCTATGTTCAACCGTACCACTGAACGGAAATGAAGAAGCAGCTCTGTAGTCTTTATATACTGATGCACCGCTAACTCCAAAAGGACTTAAATCAAATCTTACTTCAATTCCTGGAGGGAAAGAAGGCGGCAGATTTTCTTCGCCTAACGCCGCATCAATACCCGTGGTTGCTGAAAGGTCTAAGCCATAGTATCTCGTTCTCGTTTCAATACCATCATTAAAAATAAGCGAATCTTTGAATGCCTGCGCAAAATTGTTACTTGTAAAAACAAATAACATGCTCAGTATTGTAATAAAGTATTTTAGATTTTTTAAGATCATTTAAATATTATTTCCTTTTATAAGTTTAGTTTTAAGAATTATATAAAATAAATTTTCCTCGTTCTTTATCAGTAGGGATTACCCTAAAACAGTTCAGGATAATCCCTTTATTTAGTTACTTCATCAACATCATTTTTTTAATGGATGAGAAGTTTTTAGTTTTCAGCTCATAGAAATACAATCCAGAAGCAACACTGGATGCATCCCATTTATATGAATGAGAACCAGCATCTAGTGTCATATTAACTACTTCAGTAACTTTTTGACCTAGAGCATTGTAAATCGTTAGTGTTACATCTGATTGTTCAGGTAAAGAGAACCTAATTAATGTCATAGGGTTGAAGGGGTTCGGATAATTCTGTTCTAATGAATATTCGTTTGGAATAACTTCATCAGATTGAACTTTTAATAAGCTTGTGTTCTTATTTTCAATTACAAACAAACTGTTGTTCTGAGCGGCCTTGATAGCTGTTCCAGTTATTGCATCTGCTAAAGTTATATTAATACCCTCAGCTTTAATTGTTACAGGGTAAACAACGCCATTCAAATTAATTGTCTGTGCAGAAGAAAGATTTTCTCCAAATCTTTGCGAGCCAAATCGAACATCAAATAAATTTGCAGGAGGGATAGGTGGTAAATTAAATCTATTCAAATCAACAGAGGCATCAGCCACATAAAGTACATTGCTTTGTCCAGCTGCATCAGTAATGATTATTTTTCCTTTCGCAGAACTAATTAATTCGGTAATCGGGTCTTTTGCTAAAGTACCAGTAAACGGACCAGGTATATAAATATTACAAGCTGCAGTTACTTCTACCCAATATCCTAAACCTGGTTCCATCACAGTTGTAGAGACATAACCTGTACCGGGAACATATTTAAATACTGATGAAGCTGCTTTTTTATTTTCTGGATTTGTTCTAAGGAAATTGGTAGCAGCATTATACTCATAACCACCAATCATAACCCAACCTGAATTAGCTGCGAATGGTTTTCTTTCTGAATAATCAAGTTTTGGATATAAAATGCCGCTTTGCACTGTTCCATTCCAATTATAAGTTCTTACATTTGTGTGGTTCATCCAGTAACCTCTACCAGTTTCCAATAATGAAACTGATTCATAACCAACACCTTGAGTATATTTAAATACATTCCAAGATAAATCGCGACCTCTGTAAAGAGTATCAATACTCATACTATTTGGATGATTTCCAGGAAAAGACACAAGATTCCAAACAGATTGAACAACCATTGCTTGGCTAAATTTCGTATCTACTTCAATTAGAACTGAACCGCCGCCAGCTATAAGAGAAGTAATATCTTGTGAAGAAGCTGTCTTCATATCAAGGTCGGGAAATATTCCACTTGGACTTGATTTCAAGGTAAATTTACCAGCTCCTAAATAATTTGGATCCCAATTAAGCATTTGTACACTGCCAGAAGGATTGCCAGCTTGAGGTTTTAGAGTATAAGTAATTACACTTGAGGTAGATGCGCTGCTTCGAATATCGATATATGAGAAATTTCCTGAACCAAGATCCGATCTTAAATCAACAATACCTGCTGGTGGAGGAGTAGGAACATTTGATTCTCCAAAAGCAATGTCGATTCCGTCGGTTGCACCATTGCCTCTACCAATAATAACTGATCTGCTCGCACCATTACCACTGGTTAAGTAAATAACTGAAGTCCACTTAAGATTGATGCCTGCAGCACCATATGAAATTGCTTGTGGATCATAATTAGCCCATCCGAGATCCCATCGTTCTGCTCCATTACCACTGAAAGCACCTCTATAAGATACTGCCGTGAAAAATGGATCAGACAATTTTGCATCAGTAAAATCCGCTGTTCCTAATAAAGATGAACCTGCTTGAGGAACCAAAACAGGACTTGTTTGGTTGAATGGAGCTTTTAACAACACGTCATTTGGCTCGGTTAAAGCAATATTACCTTTACTGCTCAGATAAGCTTCGTAAGGTGCAGCAGAACCGGTAGAAACACCAACCCAAATCGTATGGCCAGCCCAAGTGTTATTTTTATATGTAAAATTGCTTGTATCAGATAATACGGTTGTACCATCGAATAGAATTCCACCTTCGTCAAAACCAGTTATCACACTATTGAATAGATTATGTCTTGTAGCACGTCTATGATGAATTCCGTAATAAAAATCTGTATGAAAATTTGTTGTGGCAACGTCTGTTGAAGCTCTTTTTGGACCAATTGCAGTGATATTTGAAATAATAGGTGCGGTTCTAGGTAGAGCAGAAGTTCCGGAGCCATCATTATCTGTCTCAAAAGCTTCACTTTTACTAACGTCGGCTAAGTTAGGATCTCTATAAACAACACCAAACTGGATTTTACCGGTATATCCAAAATCAGTGTCAAAGTCGTCGTCATATGCTTTGTAAGCAATCAAATACTTACAGTTAACTGTTCCGCCAAAAAATTCGAATGAATCATCACCGGAGTAGCTTACTTGAACATGTTCAACAACAGTTGCATCACCAACAGCAGCAAGAGTTAAACCATTTATTTCGTTGTTAGGTGTGTAAGCGATACCTGGAAATTCAATTCTTACATATCTTAGCACACCACTGTTATCGTGGTCATCTTGAACAATACCATTATCACCATAACCAGCAACACTTCCAATATTTCCTTCAACAACAAAGTTACCTCCAGGCCTGTTATTGGCTGCTTTTCCACAAATAACAATACCACCCCAATCGCCGCGCCCTCTTGAACCAGATGGCTGTTGACTTGTGAAAACGATAGGTTCAGTAGCTGTTCCATTTGCAAAAATTTGACCGCCCCTTTCAATTATTAATGATCCTTGCGAGGCGGTTTCACCAAGAATTATAGTGCCTGCAGGAATAGTTAATTTTCCACCAGAACGTACATATACAAAACCTTGAAGCAAATAAACTTTATTTTTATCAAGCACAACACTAGTTGTAATTCCAGCACCGCCATTATTTGTAATTGTACTATCTGATGGTGTAAGCTGCGCAAAAGATGGAACTATAAAAGTTGCCAGCAAAATTATTATACTCCATAATTTATTCATTATTAACTCCTTTATTTTTTACCATTAAGATTTGTTTCGACATTATTCTAATTTTCTTTGTTCATTAAAGTTTATTTTATTAAATAAATTTTAGTGAACGTTCAATTTTTTTTGAAAGCACTTATTAATTCAATCAATACCCTCCTTTTGTTTTTTGACAACAATTTGCTATTTAAGTGATGTTCAAAAAATGCTTTAATTCATAATCAAACCTCCTTTCTGGTAGCAATATGGATTAAAGTTTATAGCTAACACCAAGTGACAGCTTGGTGTTAGTTGAATATTTTCGCATTAATCTATTTTCTTCAAAATATTCTATTGGCTGCGCTAACAGATCTTTTATTGTAAACTTAATTTCAAATTGATCGCTTAATCCCTTTGTTAGTACTATATCAACTAAATCTTTTGGTGATTCGAATAAATCGTCTCCTGAAAAATTCGCTGTTTCAATAATTCTACGTCCAAATTTGTTGTATGAAATATTAGCTGAAAAATCCAATAGGATATTTTTATAAGACAAGGCAAGGTTAATAACATAGGGACTTTGACCTTGCATTGGTCGGATTTTTCTGCCAACACCAACATTAGTTTCCTCGATTTCGGACCAAATACGTGAATAATTGGCAGAGAGTGAAAAGTTATCAAGGAGATTGGAAATCTTTGCTAGTGAAGTTCGATATTCAATCTCAATTCCGGAATTCCTTGCAAATGAAGAATTTTGAAAAGTGCGATCATTTTGTCCAGTCGAAATAACAAAAACTCTTTCGATTGGATTTCTTAATTCTTTAAGAAAAATACTAACCGAGATTAATTCGCCTAAATCGGGGAAAGCTTCAACTCTAAAATCATAGTTAGCGATATTTGCTTGTTTTAGTTCGATATTTCCCCTAACTAATGTCTGGTCTTCAAAATTATAATAAAGAAAAGGTGCGATTTCTCTGAACTGAGGTCTATTGACAGTTCTGCTAAACGACAACCTTATATCAAAAATCTCATTTACATAATAAATCAAGCTTAAAGCTGGGAGCAAATCGCTGCTAAATCTATCGATAATAACTGGCTTCATGCCTGTTGCAATTGACGATATAGTCCTCAATCTTAAGATATAATTCTCCACTCTTAAACCTGATATGAAGGAAAAATTTTGATTGAATAATTTGAATGGTAAATCAACCCGAGCGAAGTAAGCAAACAAATTATCCGAAGATGAATAATTATTTGAGGGATCAAAATACTCCCTCATAACCAACAATCTCTTAGCAAAATTTTCTTTTGAATACAAAGAATCCAGAGCATAATTTCCAATGACAGTTTCTGCCTGATCATATGGATCAGTAACACTAATTAGTCTTGCATTAAAAGAACGTGAGCTATTTTGGTGAGTAATTCCGAGTTTTATTTTTACATCTCCAAACGAATTACTAAAATTCGCCGCATAACCTCGTACATAATCTTTAGATTTTGAGTAGAATCTTCCGCCGCTATAAAAGTCAGGATCTCTTGGTATATAAGCAATAAACGGAATATCGGTACCAGCATCAGAAATACTTCTTGTGTAAGCATTCCTACGGTAATCCGGTTCATTTCTGAAAGCCGATGAATACGATGTCCTCCAATCAATTGAAACTCCACCTAACCAAGGAAAATAGCTGGTACCCGAAATTTGCCCGGAATATAGATTTCTCGATAAAAATCTTAATGCTGTAATTATCCTTTCATCTTGATAATCATACTTAAAACCCCTCAATTCGGTTACTTCATCATCAGCATTAACCGTAAAATTATTTTTAATTCCGATTTTGTGATGTTCTCCTAGCTTATATGTGAGGTTAAGTATTGCCCCCCAATAAACATTCTTAGATGATCTGTTGCCAGAATAATCGAAGAAGAATGTTCCGTTTTCTTCATTTTCTTCATCACGCGTAATTATTTGCTTTGAAGTAAAACCTGTTTTATAGGTAATTGCGCTAATAAGCCCAAATTCATTATTAAATAATGAGAATCTGTCCCCATAAGTAATATTAAAAGATTGATCAAGGAATGCTTTGCTGTTTTGAATTCCCCAATTATCATTTAACAAAGTTGAATAGTAGAATTTTGTTGTATCGTAACGGTTATTATCAAGATTTTTATAAGTTGTAGGATCAGGAAAATTTGAAGGTAACTCCCTTGATCCATCATCAATTCCTAGAAAGTCTGTGCTTCCTCCTTCATAGGTTTTAAAAGATTTTGTTGATACATCATTTACATATGAAGATGAATAGCTGAATGTGAAAATCGTACGTGAAGGAAACTCAACAGTATTTATTTTTACAAGACCACCAGAAAAATCACCTGGCTCATCTGCAGTAAATGATTTATAAATTTGAGTATTTTCAATTAGATTAGCAGGTATAAGATCAAATGCAAAATCTCTCTTTTCAGGCTCTGCACTAGCAAGAGGTGAATTATTTAGAAGAGCTCCATTGTATCTTTCGCTAACTCCTCTTATATAAATATATTTATTATCCACCAGCGTTATACCTGGAGCTCTTCGTAAAACCTCGGCAGTAGTATTGTCAGTATTTTTTTTAATTTGTTCGGCACTAATACCATCCATAATATTGCTTGATTTTTTTTGTTGATTTAACAGTGCAGATTCATAACTGTTATCTCGCTTATCGGTTACTAAAATTTCGCCAACATGAATCGCCTCGGGAAATAAACTCGCATTAAGCACAATTGGTTCAGAGGAAGTAACACTAACATCCGCAATAATTTTTCTAGAATATGATATGAATGAAAAGATTATATTATATTTTCCTAAAGGAACATTTTTAATCACATACCTTCCGTCTAAATCAGTAGCCCCCCCTAAGTTTGTCCCTTCAAGAAATACATTAGCACCAATAATAGATTCACCGGAATTCCCGTCAACTACCCTCCCAGTGACAGAACCAATTGCTTGCGGTAAAACCGGTTTTGTCAAATAAATAAATACAATAAGCATAACAGATATTTTTTTTAACAAAGCTTAGCCCTTCTAGTTTTTGAAGTGTGAAGCAAATATATCGGGGAGGGGTTATGGCAGTATTATTTAAAAGTTATAATAAAATTAATTTTATGTTAAATTAATGTTAACAGAATACTTCACTTTTCTTATATCGTCTATAAAAAATGGGTGCTAAAAGCACCCATTAGTCGAGGGAGAGAAGGAGAAGAAGTATTACACTGAATACTTAAATCGTATTCAAGACAAACATACAATTCCAACTTTAATAAAACGTTAATGAAGTATTAAGTTATTGTGATGATATAGTTATTTTAATGTTAAGTTTAGAAGTATGTTCTAGATGAAATATAAAAAAGGGTGCCCGAAGGCACCCTTTTGGTCGAAGGAGAGAACACGAGAACATTATTTGAGCAAAGTCATTTTCTTAGAAATAATATTTGAATTCGAAACCAAGCGATAGATATAAACTCCGCTTGATAGATTGGAAGCATCAAATTCCAGTTCATAAGTGCCA
Source organism: Ignavibacteriaceae bacterium (assembly GCA_013388515.1). Classification (GTDB taxonomy): domain Bacteria; phylum Bacteroidota; class Ignavibacteria; order Ignavibacteriales; family Ignavibacteriaceae; genus XYD12-FULL-36-8. The sequence continues at coordinate 24,884 of JACAFC010000072.1, forward strand.
GCGTTTTTAAAATCATCAACCAAAACTGATACTTGCTGTCCAATAATATTGTACACCGATAACTTGACACTTGATGGAGTAGTAACTGAATATTTAATTTTAGTTGTAGGGTTGAACGGATTCGGATAGTTTTGGTTTAATTCAAAACTATTCGGTATAACGCCACTCAATACAACCTCCTTAATATCTGTCAACTGGCTTGCTGAATCCGGTTCAAATCTCGCCCATCCAAAAGTCCAATCAGTTGAACCAAAAGCACCAACAAAAGTGGCCGTCTCATCAAAGAATCCATCGTTTGGAGGTGTACCTCCGCCCGTTAATACAGGAGAATTACCCTGAGGTAATGGATTAGGGTTATTCAGATCAAATGGAGTAGTTAACATGACTTCAGCCGTAGTAGCAAATGATCTATTATTATTTGTATTGAAGAAATCTGTTGGATTAAATGTTCCATTAGATGATGCTGAATCTATAATCTTTCCAGATGATCCGGCTATTATTCC
>JACAFC010000029.1 GCA_013388515.1 Ignavibacteriaceae bacterium
GTATAATGTTGTGTTATTCACTTTAAATTCCATCCCAAGTTTTCCACCATCGGCAGTGAAAATTTGAGCAAATACTCCCCTATCGCTTCCATCTTGAAACCAAGAATCCCAAACAACAATAAAGTCACCATTATCTCTAATTGCAACCGCTGGATTTGTTTGCGAATATTCAGTGTATGTGTTTACATTTATCTCATTTCCAACTGGTGTATTTTGATTGAATATTCTTGCGTGAATATTATAAGCTGTGAATGGATCTAGAATAGACCAGGCAATAATACTCGTACCGGAAGAATTAGTTGCAATAACAGGTTTTTCTTGTTGATCCCATTCGTACCCATTAACAAGAACTTCTGATCCTATCTTTTCATCATTTGAGTTAAATTGCTGCAGATAAATATTAGAGTTGGTATTTAATGAATCTCGTAATAACGATTGCCACACTACATAATAATTTCCATTACCATCTATACTTATTGATGGCCATCTCTGAGTGGAATCAGAATATGTGTTTACCTGAAATTCATTTTGAGAAAAAAGCAGAGATGAAACGATTAGAAGGAATGTAAAAATTCTTTTCATTTCAATTCTCCCTACTTCATTTGAAAATCTAATAAAGGTAAGCTGGAAGCACCGGGAATTGTATAGTGCCACCATTCCGCATCGTAAGGAACAAAACCTCCAACATCAACCATCATGTTGTATAGCAAAGTTCTGTTAGCTATAATATTTTGCGGCAAGTTTGAATATGAATGACTAGCTTCTGGTCCAAACCAATCAAATTCGGTAGGCATAAGAAGTTCATTTCCTGTTGAAATATCGTAGATTGAAACGTCAACAGCACCGCCTCTATTGTGAATTGATCCAGAGCCTGGATCAGCGACGTATGTTGGGTTGGGAAAAATTTCAAACATCAAATACTGAACAGCCCTTGGTCTATAACCATCAAATATTTTAATACCCAAACCTTTTGGATAATCAATTCCATTGTATTGTTTAATCTGTTTTAAACTGTCATGCACTAATTTTAAACGATTAATAGCTCCAATGGATAAATATGCTTCGTCTATAGAATAAAGTTTCTGATTGGTAAAGTTATTCACTGTACTATACCGAAGATCTAATCCAATATCTGGGATAAGTTGTTTTATTGGTACAACTTCATCTAATGCGGATTGCGCTTTAAGGAATGTAAAAGCTAAGGCAAGAAATAAAGTAAAAAATATTTTCATGTCAACCTCAACTTATGTAAGAGTTGAATTATTTTTAGCAAATATAGCCAATATCTTTCTCAAACACTTTTTCGTTCGAAGAAATTTATAAGCTCATAACTCATTTAAGCTATTTGCTTCTTTGTTCTAAGTGATAATTCTGTGCTTACTTTTAAAATTAAATCGCAAACTCAACATAATCGCTGAACACATAAGTCCAATCAATAATCCAATCCAAATACCTTGAACACCAAGTTCAAATGTAAAACCAAGAATATAACCTATTGGTAAGCTGATTACCCAATAAGCGGTAAAAGTTATAATAGTAGGATATTTTACATCTGTAAGACCGCGCAAGATTCCAATGCCAACTGCTTGTGTTCCATCGAATACTTGAAAGATAGCTGCGATAATTAATAACCGCGAAGTAATAGTTATAACCTCAAAATCTGAAATATATAATTCTGCTAATTGAAATCTGAAAAAAATAAAAATCACCCCGGAACAAAACATAATTGAAATACCAAGCAAGACAGCCGATAAGCCAGCTTTGCGAGTCTCCGAAATATCAGCTTTACCTACAGCATTCCCAACTCTGATACTTCCAGCAGCTGCAATTCCAGTAACTGCCATAAACGAGATAGATGCCAAATTAATTGCAATTTGATGAGCGGCAAGTGGCTTTGCACCAAGCCAACCGACCATTAACACTGCAAAGGAGAATGCTCCAACCTCAAAAAAATATTGGAAGCCGCTGGGTAAACCTAATCGTAAAATTTTTTTAATCTTGGTTAAATCAATTTTTTTTACCACCGGTTTCACGTCATATATCTTGAAACGATAAGCATTATTCACATACAAAATCAATGCTATCATCATAAAAATCCTTGAAAGTGTTGTTGCAATTCCCGCACCGTCCAAATTAAGTTTTGGAAAACCAAGATTTCCGTATATAAGAATCCAATTAACAATTGCATTAACAATGTTTGCAACAATAGTTACAATCATTGGTGGATGTGTTACTGATAATCCCTCAACGAATTGTTTATAGCTTTGATAAATCATCCATGGTATAATTGAAACTGCAACAACCTTAGTATAGGATGAAGCGTATTTTACTACTAAAGGCGGTTGGTCTAAATATTGAATTAGTTCGGAAGCAATTACGATTAAAATTGTAACTGTTATCCCAAAACAAATATTAACTATTAAAGATTGTTTAAATAATATTTGTGCTTCATTTAATCTTCCTGCCCCAATACTTATAGCAATCAATGGTGTAACAGCCATTGATACCCCAATAGCTACAATCAAAATTAATATTACAATATGATTTGATATCGCTGCAGCAGCTAGATATTCAGCTCCTAATTCTCCCACCATCAGGCTATCCACTACTCCCATCATAATCAGGCCTAATTGACCAATTATTACAGGAGGATTAATATGGAATTGTTTGTCCTTGTCTCTTTTCTTGTAAATTTTAGTTAATTCACCTAGCATCTTTTTATAATTTTGTTTATATAC
>JACAFC010000173.1 GCA_013388515.1 Ignavibacteriaceae bacterium
CAAACCTGCCGTTCCTTTCGGAGGTAAATATCGAATTATTGATTTTGCACTTTCAAATTGTCTTAATTCAGGGCTTAGAAGAATATACGTTTTAGTTCAATATAAATCTGATTCGCTTAACCAGCACATCTTTGAAGCGTGGAGTATTTTTAACCCGGAACTTGGAGAGTATATTTATTCAGTTCCACCTCAACGTAAAATGAACAACGACTGGTACCTTGGCACCGCAAATGCCATTTATCAGAACATGAATTTATTCTCTGATAATAAAAAATTTCAATGGGTTTTATTACTAAGCGGCGATCACATTTATAAAATGGATTACCTTAAAATGCTTCAATATCATGTTGATAGAAAAGCCGATTTATCCATTGCATGTATTGAATACCCCAGAGAAGAAGCTACAAGATTTGGCGTTGTATCAGTTGATGATAATTACTCAATTAACTCTTTCATTGAAAAACCTGATAATCCCCCGGAAATTCCAGATCAGCCAGGCTATTCTTTTGTTAACATGGGAATTTATGTTTTTAATGCCCAAGGATTAAGAGATGTTCTGCTTGAAATGGAATCTAAAAATTTGAAAGCACATGACTTTGGCAAAGATGTTTTACCTTACATGGTAAAATCTAAAATGAATGTTGTGGCTTACAAATTTTACGATGAAAATAAAAAGCAAAAGCCCTACTGGAAAGATATTGGAACAATTGACAGTTACTATGCTGCAAGTATGGATTTAATTAGCGTAATTCCGGAGTTTAATTTTTATGATTTATCTTGGCCGATGAGGACTTACCAGTACCAATTCCCGCCTGCAAAGACAGTATCTCATGAAGGCGAACGCGTTGGTAGAACACTAAACTCATTAATTTGTGATGGTTCAATCGTATCAGGCGGGCTAGTTGAGCGATCTTTGCTTGGCCCTAATGTTAGGGTAAATAGCTTTTCATACGTTACTGATTCTATTATAATGAATAATTGTACAATTGGAAGACATGCAAGAATTCGACGTGCTATCATTGATAAAAATGTTATTATTCCTGAAGGTTATGAGATAGGTTTCGATCTTGAAGGCGACAAAAAGAAATTTACTGTTACCGAAAGTGGAATTGTTGTAGTAGCTAAAAATCAAACGCTTCCCGAAAAATAGATTTTATTTTTCAGTTTTCATTTCCTAATTTAGATTTATCAAGGCTATGATAAATCATATATCTATTCGAATTGATTATTTTATCACTTCATGAATAATAATTTAGAAGCTAAACTTAAGAATCTTCCCAGCAAGCCTGGTATTTATCAGTTTAAAAATGATAAGGGTAAAGTAATTTATGTCGGCAAAGCGATTAATCTTAGAAACAGAGTAAAATCGTATTTCGTCGGTAAAGGTCAATCAGCTAAAACAACTGCATTAGTTAGTAAAATTCATGATGTGGAGTTGATTGTAACAGACAATGAGGTTGAAGCTTTAGTTCTAGAAAATAACCTAATTAAAGAACTAAAACCTAGGTACAACATAAATCTGAAGGATGATAAGTCATACCCATTTATTAAAGTTACCAACGAGTTATTCCCACGAATATATCCCACTAGAAGATTGATAAAAGACGGTTCAAAATATTTTGGACCATATACCAGCGTTCAAAGCATGAAAGCAGCTTTAAGAATGATCAATCAACTGTTCAAAATACGCAGCTGCAGATTGGATATTACTCAAGAAAACATTAACAAGAAAAAATTCAAAGTATGTCTGGACTTCCACATAAAAAAATGCGATGGACCTTGTGAGGGAATAGTTTCCAAAAAAGAATATGGAGACATGGTGGCAGAAGTCGTTAAAGCGCTAAAAGGCAAAACTGACGATTTGATTGAAGAGTTAAACCAAAAAATGAAACTTCTTGTTGAAGAATTGCAATTTGAAAAAGCAGCAGTAATTCGTGACAGGCTTGAGCAATTAAAAATTATTTCAGAAAAGCAAAAGATTGTAAGCGATGACTTTGAGGATAGAGATATTATATCAGTTGCTTATGAAGCGAAAGATTCTGCATGTTCAATATTCAATGTGCGAAATGGTAAATTAGTTGGGAAAAAACAACTGAGATTAGCAATTGATGAAGGCGATGATTTACCGAATATTTATTCTGCCGCTATCAAGTTTTACTATACAGACTTTACCGATATACCAAAAGAAATAGTTGTTGAAATTGAACCATTTGATAGTGATATTTTAATGAAATGGTTATCTCAAAAAGCCGATCGAAAAGTTAAGTTAATAGTCCCGCAAAGAGGTAACTTAAAATCACTTGTTAAAATGTGTTCTGAAAACGCGGTTCTGCAGCTTAAGGAAATTCAACTTCAAAAATTAAAAAATGAGGGGCAGCTTGCTTACTCTGTAGCAGCTTTGCAAAGAGATCTGCATTTAAAAAATCCACCACGCAAAATTGAGTGTTTTGATATTTCCAACTTGCAAGGTACAGATAGTGTTGCAAGCATGGTTGTATTCGAAGATGGAAAACCTAAAAAAAGTTTATACCGAAAATTCATAATTAAAGAAGTTGATGGACCTGATGACTTCCGCAGCATGCAGGAAGTAATAAGACGAAGATATATTAAAGTAAAAGAAGGCGAAGAGAAATTACCCGATTTAATAATGGTAGATGGAGGCAAAGGTCAACTTTCAAGCGCAATCGAAATTTTAAAGGATTTGGGTTTAGATAATTACAATATAATTGGTTTGGCCAAACGTTTAGAAGAAGTTTTTCTGCCGGGTGAATCTGAAGCTGCTTCAATATCTAAAACTTCATCCGGATTAAAATTGCTTCAAAATATAAGAAATGAAGCTCATCGTTTTGCAATAACTTTTCATAGAAATAGAAGGACTAAGAGAACGATAAAAACGGAGCTTATTGATATTAAGGGCATTGGAAATTCTACTGCTAAAAAATTATTAAAGGAACTCGGCAGTATATCGCAAATTCAACTGGCCGATTATGATAAATTGACTTCGATTGTGGGCAAAAGTAAAGCTGATTTAATAATTAAGCATTTCGGAAATTCAAATAGTAAAGAATAAGTCCCCAAACACTTTTAGTTAGTTTTGTCCTAAATGTTATCGGGTTACAGACCAGATAGTTAACATAAAAAATTCATAGATAATTACTATTTTGTGCATAATATTTGAACAAAATGATGAATAAAAAATATTTTTTAATTGCTGCAACCTTATTCATGTTTAGTGGTTGTGTTGAGCAAAAGAAAGAGGACCCGGTATCTTTAACACGTTCTTCACTTGATTCATTAGTTAAGGACGCCATTAGCGGAATTTCTAAAGCAAATGATTCACTTTCGCAGATAACCGATCTCAATCTCCCGGAAAACAGCCTTTACAATTTTGTTCAAGTTGATAGCTTTTATTTGGACAGCATCAAATATTTTTCGGTAATCTTACAGCATCCTAAATCGATATATAACAGATTTGCAATTTATAATGAAGAGGGTGATTGCTTTTTAATAGATAAATCTCTTAATGGGAAAATATCACTTGAAAGATTTATTGTTAACGGAATAACTTTTTTAAAAATAATTGAAAGCTTTATTGCCCAAGATTCTGTAAGGTTAGTAAGATTATCACTTTATAAAAAAATTGAAGAGACTTTCAATTTAGTCTATAGAAATTTCTCTGAACTAAAAACTGCAAAGGATGTTTTCAATCAAACTATAATCTCTATTACTTTAGACACAATTAAAACAAGATTACAAGTTCCTAAAAATTACAAACTTAAAAGTAATACCGATTACTTTGTTTTCTCGCAAAACTCCAAAATATATAAAGCACACTAATCAATTTTTGATAGTTTGGTGTATCAAGAAGTTAGGAATACAGAGACTGGGAATTTTAGTAAAAAATGAAATATCATCATCACAATGATTAATAATTATGCAAACTAACTCAATATCTTTTTAATAACTTATTTTATGAATATTTATTTAATTAGACATAGCGATGCAGAGAAAGCATCAGTTTCCAAAAAAGATTCAGAGAGAAAATTAACTGCAGAAGGGGAACAAAAAATAAAAACTGCAGCGGAAGGTTGGAAAAATTTGATTCCTCAATTTTCCCACATCATCTCCTCACCTTTCAGCAGAGCTTTACAAACTGCCGAAATTATAGCAAGTGTTTTTAAATTTCCCGGCAATATAATAATTGACAAAAGATTGATTTCCGGAAATAAAACCGAAGAATTTATAGATGCATCAAATGAAATTCTTGGTCAGGAAATGGCATTTGTTGGACATGAGCCGGATTTTTCTGAACATCTTTCACAATTGATTTCAAACTCCGGGGTTCATGTAGATTTTAAAAAAGGTATGATTGCAAAGATTTCTTTTAATGGAAGAGTAAAAATGGGCAAAGGAGTTTTAGAATTTCTAATTCCTGTAAAAGCATATAAATAAAAATCGGGTAACCGCTTACCCAAGCTGCATACTTACCGCTGCTTCCTTCCGGACCTGACGGGGTTGGGTACTTGCTTGTCAACCGGCACCCGAAATGTATGTATCAAATTTAATTCATTTAGCGGCTACATCAAACCAAATTACTTTTTGATATTTAAAATTTATTTGACTTCAATTTAATTTGATCATTAAGTGTGTTTCTCTCCCAAAAAACACCATTGCTGTAACCTTGTATTGTTTTATCTTTTTTAGCAGCATCTAGCCTTTTTTCGGCTAAGCAGCAATAATATTCATCAACCTCAACACCACAATAATTTCTCCCAAGTTTTTTGGCAACAACTGCAGTTGTACCTGAACCAAGGAACGGATCAAAAACCAAATCCCCTTTTTTTGAGCTTGCCAAAATAATTTTAGCAAGAAGTTTCTCCGGTTTTTGAGTAGGATGATTTGTATTCTCTGCCATTGACCAGAATGGAATGGTAATATCAGTCCAAACATTTGACGGATGTGTTATTCTATAATTTCCGTGTTCATTTTTCTCCCAATCTTTGGGTGTTCCATTTTCATCTCTGTACGGAGCGACAACTTTTCTTTTTAGTTTTACAGCATCAATATTAAAGATAAAATTGTTTGAGTTTGTGAAAAACCAAATATCTTCCGAACAATTCTTCCAATTTGCTTTAGCTCCTCTGCCCTTTTCGCGCTCCCAGGTAATCCGATTCTGAACTTTAAAATATTTCCTTGCTGCATTATAAATAGCCGAGGATGATTTCCAATCACAGCAAATATAAATTGAAGCACAGGGTTTTAATAATCTTACTAATTTACTTAGCCAAGATTCCACCCAATATTCATATTGCTCTTCACACATTTCTTTAAAGTTCAAGTTATTAAAAACCTTGGATAGATTGTATGGCGGATCAATGAAAAGAAGATCGACAAATCCATTTGGAAGTTTATCAACAACATCCATTAGATCAGAGTGGACAATCTTATTCTTCAAATCATTAATTTTGATTCTGGTTGTTGGTACCAATAATCTGGATTTAAGAGAGTTTATTTCATCAGAAGAGAGTGTTAAAGTTTTATTTCTATTTTTTTTATTGGATGCGGGTTTATTTTGCAGAAAGTTTTTTTTCATGCAGGAAATTTAACGTATTTCTCTTTTATAACCTCCAAATCTTGGATAACTTGTTCAAATTTATTAACTAATTCAGTAGCTAGATCCTTTGTTTTATCATTTATTTGCTGGTTTTTAGCTAAGGTTTCCAATTCCTCACAAGCTTTAGCAATTGTATTAACCCCAAGCGTCATACTGCTTCCTTTAAGCTTGTGAGAGTAGAAATACAAAGTTTTGTGATCACCACTTGCATTTGCTAAACTTATTTGTGAGATCATTTTTGGTAACTCTGTAATGTAAACATCTAAAAGTTCGCCAAAGAAATTTGCATCGCTTTCTGATTGAATATCTTTAATAAAGTGGAGTTCTGCTTCATTAACAATATTATCTGTACTCGCTGGCAAGTTTGTTTTAGATCCGCTTTCGTGTCCAAGTTTGATTACGCCGCCCCAGTGTTCTATCATTGCCTGAAGTTCTTCCATCCTAATCGGTTTACTTATAAAATCGTCTAAACCTGCCTTAAGACATTTGTCCTTGTCTTCCTTCATAGCATTAGCCGTCATAGCAATTATCTTTGGGCAGACTGCTGGTTTAACGCATTGAGCACGGATAATTTTGGATGCCGTAATTCCATCCATCTCGGGCATTAATAAATCCATAAGTATAAGATCATAAGGGATTTTTTTCATTACCTCAACTGCTTCATATCCATTAGCAACCACATCAGGCCGGTATCCCATTCTTTCCAAACTTCGTTGGGCTACCTTTTGATTTACGACATTATCTTCAGCGATAAGTATTTTCATTGGAAATTTTTCCGCTAAAGTATCGGATATTTGAACAGCTTTTAAGCGTTTATTATATGTTCGTTTCTCACTATCTGCAAGAACAGAAATGATTGTGTCGTAAAGCTGGTTATGTTTTATAGGTTTAGTAAGAACTGCTGAAATGTTTAACGAATCGGTATCAAGTGAAAATTCTTTTTTGCCAACTGATGTAAGTATTATTATTGGTAATGATGACGATGAATACAATTGTCTTATTTCCTTAGCAAGCATCAAACCATCCATCTCAGGCATCAGGTAATCTAAAAGCAGGAGACTATAATTATGACTCTTCTTGATTAAATCTATTGCCTCCATTGGATTACTTACACTATGCGGTTCCATCCCCCAATATTCCGCTTGAGTGGTAAGTATTTTTCGATTAGTTAAATTATCATCTACAATTAAAACTTTTTTGCCCTTAAGTACAGGATTTTGACCGCGAAAATAAACTTTAGATTTGGATGTGATTACTTCAGCCAGAATATTGAAATAGAAAGTTGTACCTTCATTAACTTTACTTTCAACCCACATCGCGCCATCCATCATTTCAACAAGTCGGCGGCTTATGGCTAAACCTAAACCCGTACCGCCATAATTCCTTGTTGTTGATGCGTCAACCTGACTGAAAGATTGAAATAATCTTCCCATCTTATCTTGCGGAATTCCAATTCCCGTGTCAGTTATGGAAAATTGGATTTTGTATTTTTCATTTTCAGACTTGGTAGCCAAAGCTTTAATAAAAACTTCACCTTGTTGAGTGAATTTAATTGCATTGCTTAATAGGTTTGTTAAGATTTGTCTAAGCCGTGTTACATCACCA
>JACAFC010000195.1 GCA_013388515.1 Ignavibacteriaceae bacterium
CCCGATACGAAGAGGTAACAAAGTGAATTGAGATAATCTAACAAGCTGTCCGCCAAAGCGAAACGGAGGAGGATAATAGTATTGAGACTTGCTCTCGCCTTTTACTTCTTGCTTCTCACAAACATGTTAATCGAACTATAATAGAATCCGTCAGAGGCGGACAGGTTGAGACCCGATACGAAGAGGTAACAAAGTGAATTGAGATAATCGCACTATAATAGAATCCGCCAGAGGCGGACAAGTTGAGACCCGATACGAAGAGGTAACAAAGTGAATTGAAATAATCGAACTACCTGGTCCTATGAAATTATATGAAGTGAGATGTTAGGGGTTTATTTAAAATCTTGATTATAATACTTGGTCTTAACTCTTACAATAAATATTCAGTACTTGTATTTTGAAAAGTTTCAAAGAAGCCTACAATCGCTAATTTATTGTAAATAAATCCATTTACTGGTATATTTTGCCTAGTAAATAAATATAATTTGAATGCGCCCAACTTACGCTCTTATTTCTCTTTCAAATCTCAAGAGGAATTTCCTCAACATCAAAAAGAAAGTTAAGAATTCCAAAATCATGGCTGTAGTTAAGGCAGATGCCTACGGCCATGGTGTTAAAGAAATTGTTTTTACTCTCAATTCGCTGGAAAGTCTTAAACCGGACTATTACGCCGTAGCATTTATTGATGAAGCGATTGAGTTAAGATCTTTGGGTATATCTGAGCCCATTCTGATTTTTGAACCAATTTTTGAAGAGGATGCAGAATCGATTTATAGATTTAATCTAATTCCAACTGTCTTTTCACAAAAACATATTGAGATTTTAGAACAGAACAGACCAGCCTATTTTATTGAAAAGCTAAAATTACATGTAAAAGTAGATACAGGAATGAATCGGCTGGGAATCCCATTTTCTGAGGCGGTTGAATTTACTCGATCACTTAGTAAATTAAAAAATTTTGAAATTGATGGTATCTATACTCATTTAGCTACATCTGATGAAAGAAATAAAGTTTTTGCTAAGCTGCAATTGAAAAGATTTAATGATGTTCTTAATAAACTTAAATCTGAAAAAATTAATTATGGGTTATCACACGCAGCGAATAGCGGTGCAATACTAGATTTGCCAGAAGCCTATTACGATATGGTTAGACCTGGCGTTTCATTATATGGTAATTATCCATCACTTGAAACGTCTGAGTCCATAAAACTTTACCCGGTGATGTCAATAATATCGCACATTGCCAGTGTAAAACAGATAAAGAAAGGCGAAAGCGTTAGTTACGGAAGAAAATTTATTGCAAATAAAACTTGTAAGATAGCAGCGGTACCAATCGGTTATGCAGATGGATTTTCGCGTTCGTTTACAAACAGATTCAAGGTTTTAATTAATGGCAAATATTATAACCAGGTTGGTACTGTTACTATGGACAGGATAATGATTAATGTTGAACTCGATAATGTTAAGATAGGAGATGAGGTAATATTACTAGGGGAAAAAAGGAAACAAAAAATTTCTGCATGGGATTGGAGCAAAAAACTTGGTACTATACCTTACGAAATTACATGCGGAATTAGTAAACGAGTTAGAAGAATTTATACATACTAAATGGATTTGATAAAACAATATATCGTTCAAACAATATCTACTGCAGCTAGTAATTTGAGGTTGAACAATCAGCGTATCGAGGTCCTTGCTATGCTGAAGGAAGTTTTTCTCAAGTCGAAAGATATTCAGCATGATTTAAACAAAATGAAAAAGATCACTGAGCTTTCGAAGTTTGCAATAAAATTGAATGAGATATACTACTATTTATTAGAAGGGCAAATTGATTTTCTGAAAGTATCGGAAAAATTCAAAGAACATAGTTTTAGTTTAATCAAGGAGTTGAATGTTGTACTCGATTTGGTTAATCCTTATACATTTCGAGAAACGATTGATCATATAATTGAATCCGAAAAGAAAGTAGTCGAACTAATAATCGAAGATGAAAAAGATTCTAACCATGATATTGATAATTCCCTTAAGATAAGAAACACTGATGAAATCAATGAATCTCTTTCTCAATTTTCTGAGGGACCAATTACATTACTAACCGATCAAGAAAATATTGAAATTGAGGATAAAAGTGATAAAGGTTTTGAAAACATTATTTTAAATCCTATAAAAGCGGTTGATGAAATATTAAATAAATTGAATTTCGGAAGTGAAATACCGCAAGAAACAAGCGACATTATAAAAATTATGCAATCTAATGCTGAATTCGCTTCCGAAAATGGTTTTGAAATCTTAACCCAAATGCATGAAACAGTTGCGCAGGGTTTAGCTCTAATTCAAAGTAAAGCACTTAATCCATCGAAGGAAGTAATTGAATCACTGCGTTCATGCTTAATTGTGATTGTTGCCGTGGTAAAATCAAAAGAGGTTGACATAAAAAATTATTTAAATCGTGCGGAAGTATTTAGCAAATTTTTGCAAAAAAAATCAGAGGCAAATAAATGAAGCTTTATGCTCTCATAATGGCTGGCGGAATTGGTTCTAGGTTTTGGCCAAGAAGTAAAGAAAAAATGCCAAAGCAGCTCTTAAAAATTTTTGGCAATAATACGATGATTCAAAGTACAGTTGAGAGATTGAATGGAGTTATACCATACGAAAACATATTTGTTATAACCAATAATATTCAACGCGACGAAATTATTAACCAGCTATCGCAAATTCCTAAAAGTAACATTCTTGTAGAACCATTTGGCAGAAACACTGCAGCGTGTATCGGTTTTGCATCGCTATTAATTGGAGAAAAGTGCAAAGATGCCGTTACAGTTGTCTTGCCGGCCGATCACATAATAAAAGACACTGCTTCTTTCCACTCAACACTTATGGAAGCTGCAGCATTTGCCGATGAAAAAAGGGGTTTAGTAACAATTGGTATAATTCCAACAAGACCCGAAACTGGTTATGGTTATATTCAAATTGATGATACTTTTGTAAAAAATAACATCCATAAAGTTCTCACTTTTGCAGAAAAACCAAATTATGCTACTGCAGTAAGATTTCTGGAAAGCGGAGACTTTCTCTGGAATAGCGGAATGTTTATTTGGAGAATTGATGTTATTCTTGAGGAAATAGATAAGTTGATGCCTGAGCTAGCCGAAGGTTTAAGTATTATTAAACAGAATATTGATTCAGATTCGTTTAATGAGGTTGTATCTAACGTTTATGGGCAGCTGCGAAATACCTCAATTGATTACGGCATAATGGAGAAGTCAAAAAAAGTTTATTTAATAAAAGGTGATTTTGGCTGGAGTGACGTTGGAAGCTGGGAGGAAGTTTATCAGCTTTCATTAAAAAATGATGAAGGCAATGCTGTTGTTGGAAGGGTCTTTACTGATGAGACAACTGACTCATATATCTATTCACCAAATAAATTTACAGCAGTTATTGGCGCAGAAAATTTTATTGTGATAAATACTGATGATGCTCTTTTAATATGCAGAAGGGATAAAGCTCAGGATGTTAAAAAGGTAATCGATCATTTAAAGTTCAATAAACTAAATGATCACCTATAATTGGATTTTATAGACCAATTTCATGCTTAGGAAAACTTTTTTAGCAGCTGTTTTATTTTTCAATTCCATTATCTTCTCACAAAATTTGGGCGGAATAAAAATTTGTTTAGACCCCGGTCATGGATTTATTCCAGGACAAGCATCTGTATGCAGCGATGCCGAAACAAAAAGATTTGAATGCTACATAAACCATTCTGTTGTTCCGGAACTGAAAAAGTTTTTGCAAAGAGCCGGTGCACAAGTTATTACTACCCGAGCGGATTATGATTCTGTAGGTCCTTGCATTACACTCACACAAAGAAAAGCAATAGCTAATAACGCTAATGTAAATTTCTTTCATTCGGTTCACCACAATGCTTTTGATGGAACATCAAACTATACACTGGTTTTGTTTAAACAGTTAAATTCTACTGTGTGTCCCAACGGAAATCCAGCCTGGCCTAATCAAGCAGATTTGATGAGTACAATACAAGCCGGGAAAATTTATCCGGCATTACAAACAACATCAGGTATTAATCGTGGAGATATGTGTTTTTTAGGATTTAATCTCGGTGTGCTAAGTACGTTGAACATGCCTGGTACTTTAAGTGAAGCATCATTCTTTGATTATCCGGCAGAAATACTGCGATTGAAAAATACTGCCTACCATAAAACTGAAGCTGAGGCGATTTACCATTCATTTCTTCAATATTACAATGCTGGTTTTCCGAACCATGGCAGTATAGTAGGTTTTGTCCAAAACACTACAACAAATTTTCCTGCAAAAAATGTTTTAGTTTCAATTGAAGGAACAAACTTTTCATACTTGGTCGATACTATAGGAAATGGATTTTACAGAATTGATTCACTTGTTCCCGGCAATTATACTATAAGAGTAACTGGACCGCGAGATAGTTCATTTACTTCTGTATCTATACAAGGCGGAAAAATTAATGTAAAGAATCTTTCGATTGCTCAAACTGAAATTGTGGGTGATGTTAAGCTTACGGGAGTTTTATCTGCATCCACTGCAATACAAGTGTGGTGGCAAAAACCATCTGGAACACCTGACAGCATTTATATTTATCTTTCTGAAGATGGTTCCAATTGGGATCAGAATGCTTACAGGAAGACAGCTGGCAGTTTAACTGGTTCAGTAATTAGCGGATTAACCTCTGGAAAAACATACTACGTAAAATTAAAAGCTAAAAATGCCGTAAGCGAAAGCCCTAATTTCTCAAAAACATATGGGGCTTTTACATCAGCAAATACGCTCAAGGTTTTAGTAGTGGATGGATTCAATCGTTATGGAGGTACCGGCAGTGTAAATTATCCCGATCATAATTTCTCAAGTTATTATGGGAATCCTTTAGCAAAATTAGGAGTAAGATTTGAAAC
>JACAFC010000160.1 GCA_013388515.1 Ignavibacteriaceae bacterium
ATCTACACCAGAACCTACATAACCGTAATCTGCGTCTGCCATTTCGCCTGGGCCATTAACAATACATCCCATAATTGCAATTTTAACCCCCTTTAAATGCTCAGTTCTTTTCCTAATCATTTCGGTTGTTTCTTGCAAATCAAAAAGTGTTCTTCCACAGGATGGGCAGGCGATGTACTCTGTTTTTGAAATTCTGACTCTTGCAGCTTGAAGAATTCCAAATAAAGTTCTGTTAATAATGGAGTGAATGGATTCTTTTTTCTTGATATAACTTTTAACATAATCATCATTTTGTTCGGTGAATTCTAAAATTTCGCTCACACTAACCCAAACACCGTCTCCAAATCCATCGATAAGTAATCCTCCAACATCGGTTGAAGAATAAAGCTGGAGTTGATCAAGAGTAATTTTATGATACTCTCTTTTTATTATCACCGGATTTTTAATTTCATGTTCAATCAGTTTGATAAAAAATCTTCTCTGTTCAGCCATTCCATGTGAATTTGATGTTGTTATTACCAACACAGCATTTGAATTTTGTTTTAATTGAGATAAAAGTTCAGAGTTAAATGTCTCTATGCTGCCTTCAATAAAAATTAATAACTCGGATTTAATACTTGCTGAAAAGTAATCCGCAGCGTTTATAATTGGTATTGAAATATTTTGCAAGTTATTTTCAATCCAGAAATTGTAATCGTGCAAAATTTTTAAACCCATCGGCAAATTAAATGGAGGTAATTGTTTACCCAAATAAATTACATCCGCTGCTTGTTCTGTTAAATACCATTTATCGGTAAGGGAATCGTAATTATACCCTATATCAATTAAATCTTTGTAACTTTCAATTTTTCTTTGGGAATAATCAGCAATTACGCACGGAACGCAGATACCGCCAATTCCACTAACTTCATGTGTTTGCCTGCGAATGTAATTTAGATAATTATAAGGAATACTTTTTACTGGTTCTATTTCTGTATGCGGACTTCTATTTTTATAACGTGCCGCTAAAGAAATTGCTACAGGTGCTTCATATTCAGGATCTTCAGTTAAGGATACCCTGATAGTGTCTCCAATGCCATCTTCAAGCAAAGTACCTATTCCAAGGGCGGATTTTATGCGTCCATCTTCACCACCGCCAGCTTCTGTAACACCGAGATGCAGAGGATAATTCATGTTCTCCTCTTGCATTTTTATCATCAGTAAACGATAAGCTTGAACCATAACTTGCGGATTGCTGGATTTCATGGAAAGAACAATGTTATGATAATTTAGTTCTTCGCAAATTCTAACAAATTCTAATGCTGATTCAACCATTCCTAGAGGGGTGTCTCCGTATCTGCTCATTATTCTGTCCGACAAAGATCCATGATTGGTACCTATGCGCATAGCAGTACCGTATTCCTTGCATATTTTTACAAGAGGTGAAAACCTTTCTCTAATTTTGTCAATCTCCGCATCGTATTGGTGTTGTGTATATTCAATTAAATCGAATTTCTTTTTATCAATATAGTTTCCGGGGTTTATTCTTACTTTTTCAACAATTCTTGCAGCAATTTCAGCTGCATTTGGGGTGTAATGAATGTCGGCAATAAGAGGGACGTTGTAACCTCTTTCATGCAATTTCTTTTTTATTTCGGCTAAATTTTCAGCGTCAGACTTGCTTGGAGCAGTTATTCGAACATACTCGCATCCAGCTTCAACCATTCTTATAGTTTGCTCAACAGTTGCGATAGTGTCCATTGTGTTGGTTGTGGTCATCGATTGAATACGAATAGGATTACTCCCGCCTAGAGGAATATTTCCTATAAAGACCTCGCGAGTTTTATATCTGTTGTATTTAGTAAAGCTGTTACAATAAATTCTGGGTGTAAGTTTATTTTCGCTCATGAGGGCGTTATTATTTTAATCTAAATCAAAAATAATTGGAAATAGTTCCAAATTACTAGGGTTGAAAGTTGATTTGTCGGCTTGTTTTTAACTGAATTAGGGAATCCTGTAAATCACTGGGTTCCAATTGTCTTTTTTTAACCTCATAATTAAAATCATCCAAATAGCTTGTGAACCAGTAATCGATTGGTAATTTATTCATAAACTCAATTTTCTGGATTCCATATTCAAGTAAAAATGATTTACAAAACTGACATGGCTCTGCTGTTGACATTACAATTATAGAGTTTTTATCAAGTGAATTAAACTTTGTCCATCCCATAGTTTTAACAACATCATTTAGAGCATTAATTATCGCATGTCCAGCGGCATTCGTATCCGATATCATAGTATTATGACCTCTTCCTACAAGAGTGTAGTTATAGAGAACTACTGCCGAAACTGGGTTATCGCCTTCTTTGATAGCCTGCAATGCAGTGTTCCTTAATTCACGTTTTGATAATTCTACTAAATCCGTGCTGGGAAACAGCCGAAATAGTTCTGAGCGAACAAGATAAATTATTGCTAGTAATATAATTACTAGAATTAAAATTTTATAAAGATATTTTTTCATCGTAAAAACTTTATAATTTTAGATAGAGTAATATAAAATAAACTTTTAGATATTGCAGAATAAAAATGTTAAATGCCAAAAAGTGACAAATGACTGATTTTGTACTGAATTTGGCAAACAACGATTTATAACATAATACTTTAATAAAGAGAACAATGCGGATTTCGGAAAATAAAATAGAAGAAATTAGATCAGCGGCTGATATTGTAGACTTGATTTCTGAGTTCGTGCAATTAAGAAAACGGGGAAAAAACTTTATTGGACTATGTCCATTTCATAATGAAAAAACACCTTCATTTACTGTTAGCGAAGATAAACAGATATTTCACTGTTTTGGATGCCATACTGGCGGCAATGTTTTTAAGTTTCTAATGGAATATGAAAAAATTTCTTTTATTGAAGCCGTTCAAGAAATTGCAGCACGGGTAGGAATTAATCTTGAGTATGAAGACGACAAGACTGGTAAGGAAAGCGAACAAGAAATATTATATGAGATAAATGTGCTGGCTGCAAGGTACTTCTCCGATAACTTACTAAATTCTCCTGAAGGTGAAGCCGCTCGAAAATATTTTCATGAACGCAAAATAAAACCGCAAACCATGCGGTCATTTGGTTTAGGTTATGCATTAAACGGCTGGGAAAATTTTGTTGAGTTTGCTAAGTCCCAAAAAATTGATCTGGAAAAAGCTATTAGTTTAGGTTTGATAGGCCAACAAAAAGATGGACGCTTGTTCGATAAATTTTCAGACCGAATTATCTTTCCAATATTTTCAGCAAATGGGCGCGTAATTGCATTTGCAGGCAGAGTATTGGAAAACCGAGAATCGGCTGCTAAATATTTAAATTCACCAGAGTCCAGTATATATTTTAAGGGCCGTATCTTATACGGATTATCTTTTTCGAAAGATGAAATAAGAAAAGTTGATAAAGCTATCCTTGTAGAAGGATATATGGATTTGATATCTTTATATCAAAACGGAATTAAGAATGTAGTTGCTGTATCTGGCACAGCTTTAACTGAAGATCAAGTTCAGCTGCTGTCCAGGTACACGAAGAATGTAGTGTTGTTGTTTGATGCGGATACGGCTGGAATAAAAGCTTCTATGCGCAGTATTGAACTTTTACTAAAGCAGGATATGGAAGTGAAAATAGCTGCTTTACCTTCGGGTGAAGATCCTGACTCCTATATAAACAAATTTGGAAAAGATGATTTTTATGAATTAATACAGAAGGCGCAGAATTTCATTGAATATCAAACAAGTTATTTTGAAAACCAGCATTACTTTAAAGAACACACAAAAACAGCCGAGGCTATTCGTGAACTAGTGAAGCTCCTCTCATTAATAGGTGATGAGCTTAAGAGAAATTTATTGTTAAAATCCATTGCCAAGCAATTTAATCTTAGGGAAAAACTGCTTGAAACTGAATTGGATAAAATCATTAAAACTCAAAGCAAACAAGATTCGAGGAGACTTCAAGTTAAAGATGGAAAACCGAATAAAGATAAATCGACACTGTCTTTTAGTGCTTTAGAAAATAAATCTGATCCCGGCTTTATCTTTGAAAAAGAACTTGTGAAGCTGCTTTACGAGGGAAATGAAGCTATTATTAAACTCATTTTTTCTCATTTTACGCCGGAAGATTTCAAATACAGTTACCACCAAAAACTTACATCGGAGGTTTTTGAAGCATTTCAAAATAATGATGAATTATCGGCTAGTTATTTAATTGCCAGGATCAAAGATGAAGAGCTACAATCCTATTTAATGGAAATTACATTTGAAAAGTATTCAATTAGCAGGACTTGGGACGAATTGAATCATGAATTAGAAGATGATAAACAGCTATTTAAATTTGCAGTTGATACCATTAAAAACTTTAAATTGATTAAAATGGAAGAGTTGATCGCACAAAATCATGAAAGAATTGAACAAGCGGAGAGTGAAGATGAAAAAATAAATTTAATGAAAGAAAAATTGGAATTGCAAAAGGAGCTAAAAAAAATTAAGGAACAATTCAGTCAGGGGAATTTATACTAAAGTAAAATATTTAAGAGCAAGAAAAGTAAACTTGGATATTTTTAACATTGAAAAAATTAGAACTGAGCTTTTACAGTATCTGGGTAGATGCGGCTCTAAAAGATTGAAGCTCAAAAAAATTAATGATTTCTATGATTTGATTCTTGATGAACAAGATTCCAATCTAATTAAGTCTTATTTACTTGAATTCATTTCAGAATATATTCAGTACAAAAAAGAGTACTTACCCTTTGGGACCAATATCAGTTTTACAAACAGCATTCTTGCTACTAATGAAAAGTTAATTCGCTCAGACACACTTCGTGAATATAACACACAGCTTATTGAACTTAATTTCCAAATCAAAGATAAATTAACAGAACTTGAAAATATTTTATCTGGTTTTACCGCCTCATCTAACCGCGAGATAAAGGTTTTGTTTCCTCTCCTCGAGGAATGCGAGAAATTTGATGAATATCCGGCTATAGGAGCGATTGATTCCTTGACAATTAAGGTTGGTAAAGGCAGAGGTGAAGACCATTTTATTGTAGTACCGAGCGGCGATGAGCTCGATACAAAATTGCATTATCAAATAAAATTAACATGGAATAAAGCAAAAGAATATTGCGCCAAATATCTGAAAAATATGAATGCTTTTCATGAGGTGATTATCAACTTTGATGAGCGTCTTGGAAATTATAAAGGTGATTCTGTTGGAACCACAATTTTAATTGGGTTTATTCAAGAGATTTTGAAATTTTATAATGCGCAAATTATTTTAAGACCAATTTGTGATGTTGCCTTTTCAGGCGGAGTAAACTCAAATGGAACTATAAATCGTATTACAAAGGAAATTACAGAGAAAAAGGTTGAGGTTGTTTTCTTCTCTAATTGTTCAACTTTGGTGGTTCCCAAAGTTGACGAACAGGCGGCAATTAAAAAGCTCGAGGAGTTAAACCAAGAATTTCCCGAGCGCAATTTAAAACTTATTGCTGTTAAAGACATTGATGAAATTTTAGCTCGTAGGGATTTAATTGAAATTAGTAAACAAAAATTTACTGCTAGAGCCGGTAAGTTTGTAAAGAAGAATTGGGTGAGAGCAGTTGTTACTGTTTTGCTTGCAATCCTTTTTGCTTTTTTATTTGTGATGGATTTTGACAATAACCCGGCAATACTTACAACTGATGGAGGTATCCTTTTTGTTAAAAATAAAAATGGAAAAATACTTTGGACCAAAAAGGTTGGTTTATTAAAAAATGCAAATACCATTAAAAGAATTTTAGATGTAAATAGCAGAATATTTGACACGGACAACGACGGAAAAAATGAAGTTTTATTTTCCGGCGGCTTATTTCTCGGCGATAAAATAATTACTCAAAAATTGTTTTGTTTTGACTATAAAGGTAATACAAGATGGATTAAATCATTTACTGATAAGGTTGAATCTGAAAGAGAAAAGCTGGATGTTAATTATAGTATAGCGATAATTGATACCTTAACCTTTACAGAAAGAAAATCTTTGTTCTTAATTAGTGCTAATTCAAATTCTTTCAGCTCCGCAATCTACAGAGTTGACCTCGAAACAGGCGCGCGATTGCCTGGAACGATGTGGTGCTCGGGTTTTGTTGTTGATGCAATGATTAAAGACATAGATAATGATGGCAATAAAGATATACTTGCTGTTGGTGTTGATAATGGTTTTGAGGAAATTGTAATTTTCAGTTACGAAATTGATACGCTAACAAGAGTACGGTTTTCAACTAAAGAATATCTAATAAGAAATTTTCCGACTGCGGAACTAAAAAACTACATAAGGCTTCCCAAAACCGATTATGATAACTACTTGCAAATGCGGATTCCAGGAATAGAAAGAGGTACCCTCAATGATAAGATTTTAGAAAAAAAGTATATGTTTGCAACTACTACAAATGAAGATGAAAGAATGTGTCATCTTTGGATAAATCTTGATTATAATTTAAAAGACTTTGATGTAATTGTTGATAACGAATACCGTGTAATACGCGACAGCTTAGTAGCCAAAGGGAAGTTAAATCCACCATATACCGATACAAGGGAGTGGATTGAGCTATATAAAAGTAAAATTCTTTACTGGCACAACGGCAAATGGGTGAAAAGGGAAGAGTTGGAGTGAAATAAAAAGAGCCGCACTGCGCGGCTCCCTCTCCTCTGGTTTAATTCGATAGAATGTTTTAGGAATAAATAGTCTGAAAAATACCTGTCTCGGAAAATTCAATTCAAAAATCTTTAAATCAGTACTATTTTCTTGTCTTCTTAACTCGTACGAAAAAAAGTAGTTCTAAGATTAAGTAAGAATTTATTCCCATTGTTATGACCTCAAAAATTTTTTTACTTAAACCATATTTAAGATTTTATACTGAAAAAGTATTAACCTTAATTTAAAAACGATTTAAAATATTTTATATTATTAGTGACAATGGGAAAAAATGTTGAAATACTTCGGTTGCTTTGTGAACCTGTTGATCAAGCAGCTATAAACCAGCTTATTGAACAAACTTTTAAAGCTGCCCTATCCTACTTGCATTACAATCATAAAAAAATTTCAAAAATTTATATTGGGGAAGAATTATCTCTCGAAGAAGTTGCAATTTCAGCAATAACCCCGCTGTTTTGCAAAGACTCTCAAGAACATTCAATACCAATTATTAAAGAAGCCCAATCATGGCAGCCCCCTTTAAGGACAGAAAATGAAGCACTTTTTTTCTTAAATTCTGTTGTTGGAAGGAGATTGGAGCAGCATATATCATACATGCTTAAAGAGCATGATCCTTTCTTTGCTAAAATTCTGGACTCGGTTAATTACCTGATAAAAAAGAATAGTTATAAAAGAATCAGCTACATGGGCAGGAAATACATAGTTAATAATAACTGTGATAAAATAAATGGAAAGGTAATTGATTAAGATTTATTCTACCATTTACCGGTAAAATTGTTTAAAAATAAACGGACAACTATCGGTGAAATACTATCCTATCTGGAACATGAAACTGACTTTACTCCTGCTATACCACTAAATGCTTTTGTCCTCAGATTGCGGAATTTGAGTAGTAACGATTATAAATTACAAACCATAACAGATGAAACTATTGCAAATTTTGATGCAGCTGAAGTGGTTAATCTTGGATTTAATGCTGCATTCTTAAAATTAAAAGATTCTTACTTAGAAAAAGGAAAATTTACCAAGTATGAATTTGATAGCTTTAAAAAAGCTTTAAGAGATATTGCCGATGATTTTAAGGATGGTGGAATTAACCGTGGTCTTTATTATTATCTCGACGCAAACATGGAACAACTAAATAAACATAGTTATACGGATAAATATCATAGTATCCTAGAGTATCTTGTAAAGGTGATGAGGAACACTATTCGAGAACATCTGGTTGAAGGTAAGCAATGATTTTCCGAATTAACATAATTTATTCTTATTTATTAAATGAAAGAATATGAAAAAAATCAGATTAGGTGATAAGTAAAATGAATATTACTGAACGTGACATATTTGATTTTGTGTTTTATCAAGAAAATTTATCCTCTGAAAAGGTGGAATATTTGAAAACCTCCCGAATATTCGACGAAGAAATAGCGTTTTATCGTTCACTCAAAAAAAGTCTTAATGAAGAATTAAGCGAGGAAGTAAAACGAAAAATAGCCGAAAAAATTCCACTTTATAATCCAGCAAGGTTTCATGTTTTATACCCTGTTCGAGATACATTCCCCAAAAGGAATAACCATATTCCGGTTTTAGCAGCAGCTACTCCAAATGAAAATTCTTCAATCAGCGCTAAAACTTTTATTGATGAAGCTCATCATTATCTCATAAGATTGATAAACTTTAAGAACTCTTCTAAAATTTATTGTTTTTCAACTAGTGAAGAAAAGCTTAAAAACTATAAAGTAATTATTCTGCCATCTGGTAAAACCTTTGAACAATCTGATAATTCATCCCCAATCGAAATTGACCAACAAATTGAAGCTGAGAAGATAGAACTACAGTTCAATTGAAATTCATTCAATTTTATTTAGTTATCAAATTTTATTCCGAACAAATCATTTTTTATGGATAAACTCCTTGTGATTTTCTTTCTCCCCCTTGAATTTATGTTGAAAAAGTTTTTGTAACTTAAGCCCTCAATTTTATATGACAGGAAAGTGGAAAGCGCAATTACAATTTTAATTATGGGTTTCGTAGCAGGATTTATTCTATCAATTCCTGTTGCAGGTCCAATAAATATATTAATTACTTCGAATGCACTGCTGGGTAAATTACGTTATTGTCTTCTTGTTGCAGTTGGTTCTTCCATTATTGAATTTTTTTATGTACTTGTAATTGTTTTTGGTATTGTCTCTCTCTATGAAATTTATAAACCATTTGTTCCATACATTCTTATTATCGGCTCAATTGTATTGATAATTGTTGGCATAAGAGTAATGAGAACAAAATTTGATATTACACACATTAATCTTAAAGAAATAGTACGAGACAAAATTGCTAACAAAGGCGGGTTCTTAACCGGCATACTTATTAATCTTACAAATCCGTCCTTATTTCTCGGATGGCTCTCATCTACATTTATTATTTTTTCTTTAGCAAGTTCCCTGAATTTGAATACAGGGGGTTTAGATATAATTGTAAAAGAAAACCTCGATACAATCCAAAAAATAAATTCTGAACAAAAATCAAATGAAAAAATTAACACAGACATAATGGAGCGTTTTAATAATCACCATAATGGTAATGAGTTAAATCCATTAGTGTTAAGTTTTATTTATGCTGCCAGTCTTTCAATTGGAAGTTTGGTGTGGTTAAATTTGTACACTCGCTTCATTGTAAAATTCCGAAACAAGCTTAAGATAAGTTTAATTAGTTTGATAATTAAACTACTCGGGTTTGGTTTAGTTATAATAGGAATTTTTCTTGCTTACAACTCAATAAATTTATTTATGGTCCATTAATATCAAAGAAAATTGTACTGACTATTAAAAATTTATTTAATAGTTTTGATGAGTCGAAAATTTTGAGGAACAATGGAACATAAAGTTTACTTAGATCGTAATGAAAACAATTACGGTCCTTCACCGCGCTGCTTTGATATATTAAAAAATGCTGATCATTCGCTATTGAGCTGTTACACCAAAGTTTACTCTACCGGTGTTAAAAGCATATTATCAGAAAGACTTGCAAAAGAAGTCAACCTTCCTGAGAAAAGAGTTCTTTTAGGTTATGGTGCTGAAGATTTATTGAAACAAGCAATATTATGTTATTTGAATAAAGGTGAAAAATTACTTATTCCATCCTACTCTTGGTGGTATTACAAGGAGTTGGCTGGTGAGGCTGGTGGAATAAACATAGAATATCCGCTTGTAGAAGGAACCGACAGCTTTCAATATAATATTGAAGATATAATCAAGATTTATGAGAGGGAAAAACCTAAGGTTGTATTAATAAGTTCTCCTAATAATCCTACCGGAAATTCGATTGCACTTCCTGACCTAAAAAATCTTCTAAAAAGGCTTAAAGAATCAATAGTCATATTTGATCAAGCATATGCATTCGAGGGTTTTAATGACCAAATTGAATCTATGCTTACAGAAAATCCTAACCTTATTATAATTAGAACTTTTTCCAAGTACTATGCACTAGCAGGCTTAAGAATTGGATTTGCTCTTATAGGAGAAAACATTCAAAAATTGACCCAGCTTACAAATCGTTACTTAGGTTTCAATCGGCTTTCTGAAGAGGTAGCCATTGCCGCATTGGATTCGCCTGAGTATTACAAAACTATTTCCAATAAAATGAAAAATGATAAGGAACTTTACTATTCAGAATTAGGAAAACTAAAAGGATTTAAAGTCTATAAATCTGATGCCAATTTTATACTTGTAAAAATCCCTAAGGAAATTTATGCTGCTCTTAAGGAATTTATGAATAAGAAGGGATTAATTATAAAATTTATGAATGAAGAGTTATTGAACTCTCACTTAAGAATCACTCTTGGAACAGAAGAACAAAATCTTTCTGTAATAAACGCAATTAAGGAATTTTCTGATAATAGTCACTTCTAATGAGCCTTTTACAAGAGTATAAAAATTCCTTAAAAAAAATTGAGGTTGAGGAAGTATTTGATCTTTATTTTTATCGGCCAATAGCTTTCCTTTTGGTAAAAGTAATTTATCACACCAGCATAACACCAAATCAACTAACAGTCCTCTCCATGGTTTTCGGTATCATTGGAGCACTATTTTATTCCTATGGTACTAAGCATTCATATATTTTAGGTGCAATTTTTATACTCATGTATAATATTGTTGATTGCAGCGATGGTCAGCTTGCAAGATTAAAAAAGAATGGCACACCTGCAGGCAGAATTTTGGATGGTATATCAGATTATGTTGTCAGCACTGCAACATACTTTGGAATTGCTTTTGGTCATGCTAGTAATTCATCCAATCCTATAATGTGGTGGATAATAACTGCTGCCGCGGGTTTTAGCAATGCTTTGCAGGCAGGGCTTCTGGATTTTTATAGAACAAGATATCTTGATTATGTACTTAATCGAGTAAGCGTTTTAGATGAAGGATTAGAATCGTTTGAGGAAGAGTACCAACGATTAAAAACAGTAAGAGGAAGATTTTTTGATAAATTCGTTATATGGATTTATTTAAAATATTCTCTCGTTCAGCAAAAGGTAACTTCATCCAAAACTAATAAAGAAAAAGAGCGGCAAAATATTAGTGCGGAAGTCTATGCCAAAATGAATCGAAAATTAATTCATTTGTGGACTTTACTTGGAACCACAACACAGTGGACATTTTTAATTGTTACATCATTTCTAAATCGATTAGACCTCTATCTGCTCGGAATTTTAATAATCTGGAATCTTTTAGCAATTGTACTCTACTACATGCAATCAAATGTTGATAGTAAGTTGAAATTAAAATAACTAAATGAAGACAGTTATATTAGCTGCTGGTATTTCAGCACGCCTCCGGCCAATCACCAATAACTTGCCCAAATGCTTAATTAAGCTTGGCGGAAAAACAATATTGGAAAGGATGATTGATAATCTTCTTTATTACGATTTGAAAGAGATAATTATTGTTACCGGATATTTGCAAGACCAAATTAAAAATTTCATTGCTGAGAGATATCCTAATCTGAGTGTAACATATGTTTTTAACGAAAAGTATGAAGCGACCAACAATATTTACTCTTTATGGCTTACGAAGGATTTTGTAAAGAATGAAGATATGCTGATGATGGACAGCGACATTCTTTTTGATAAACGAATTCTTGGACTTTTAATAAATTCTAATTATCCCAGTTGTCTTGCACTTAGAACCGATCATGAGTTAAGTGAGGAGGAAATTAAAGTAAAACTAAATAATGACAAATCAATTACCGAGATAAGTAAAACTGTCGACTTAAAGCATGCTGCCGGCGAATCAATTGGAATTGAAAAATTCAGTTCTGATTTTACATTGAAGCTGTTTGACATTCTCGACAGAAAAATTTTGACCGAAAAAAAAGTAAACATTTTTTATGAAGCTGCATTTGAGGATGCAATTAATGATGGCTGGAAAATATTTGCTGTTGATATCGGTGAACTAAAATGTATTGAATTAGATTTTGCCGAAGATCTTGAAAAAGCAAATAAGGAGGTAATTCAATATTTAGATTAATAAGTTCTCTAACTCATTGTTAATTGATTACATCGTTTCTTAAAACTCCACACTTACACCAATTGAAGGTAAAATACCGATAGAAGATTCGGCATCAACACTTTGAGTACGTGGATCCCAACGGATTGTAGCTGAATTTTTTCTGTTATAAATATTTTGGATATCTATATAAGTAATCAACGTCCACGTATCAAAGTACCAGTGCTTGTCAATTCTCAAATCTAAACTGTGGTTTAGTTTCATTCTTTCAGTATTGTATAAGTTAATGTTTTGACTTCCATCAGGATTAAATGGAGTGTAAGGCATGCCGGATGCAAATCGGAATTTTAAGCTTGCTTCCCATTCTTCATCAAATTTATATCCTCCGCTAAAATTTATTATCCATGTTTGATCATAACTTCCATTTTTTTCAATGCCGTCTATTGCCGTAAAATTTGTTTTGCTTAAAGTTAAACTCATCAAACCGTAATACGGCAGTTCGGATAATTTTTTCTGAACTGAAACCTCGATGCCACGAGATAATCCTTTACCCTGACTAGTTAATGGTTCTAACCCAAAACTGAAAAAGTTATTTTCTGAACCGCCATATCCTGAACCGCTGTTTGCTAAAACTAAGTACGGTCGAATAATACTTGCCGGATAATTTTTATAGTTTTTAATAAACCCTTCAACTTTCAATAAAACATCTTCTCTGATTAAATGATCAATACCTAATACAAAATGGTCGGCTCGAACATTTTTTAAATTGGTATTAGCTTTATCGGCTAACAGCCAAATGTAAGATGGAGCTTGATGATAAACTCCAGTGCTGAAGTTAAGGCTTGTTAAATCAGATACTTCATATGAAACAGATAATCTTGGGCTCAAATAGAATTTAGTGATTAATGGGTCAAAATAATCCAAGCGCACTCCAAAATTTGTAAATAAACGTTCAAATAAATGCTGGTGATAAACAACATAAATTGATGATTTAATAAAATTACTTTTGGAGTTTAGTTCAGTATTGGGCAGTGAGTCACCAAAAGAAGTTCTAAATGTGGGAAGAATAATATCTGAATGAAATTTTATAAATTTAAAATTAAATCCAGCGTTAAGCTCAGAGCTTGGGGAAAGTTTATAAATTAAATTTCCTCTAATACTATTCTCAGCTTCAAGTGATTTGTTTTGAAATATTGGATTAAGTAATGAATCTCTTTGTACAGTGTTAAAATCGATGTAGTTTCTTCCTAAAGTTAAATCAAAAAATCCTTTATTAAATATATTTGTCCAGGATAAACCTGTGAAGTACTGGGTTTGATCGCTGCCTAAAATTCGTGAATTATTAAACCTTTGATCGGCTGTTTCGTTAAAATATCTCACATTATCAAATGCACCTATGAATAGGTAGTTCAGTGAGTTTTCATTATTTAATTTTATGTTAAATTTAGAAAGTACATCGTAGTACTCTGGTACAAAACCAAAGCCGGCAGCTTTGAAAATAAAATCTAAGTAACTTCTTCGTGCTGAAAAGATGAAATTACTATTTGTCGACATTGGTCCTTCGATATTCAACCCAAATTGTGTGGCGCTGATTGTTGCCTTTCCACCCAATCTATCATTGCGTCCATTTCTTAAACTAATGTTTAGAATAGATGATAATTTGTCTCCATACTTAGCCGAAAAACCACCCGTTGAAAAGGATGTCTCTTTAACAAAATCTAAATTAATGTAACTTAGCGAACCGCCTGAAGCCCCTTGAGTTCCAAAATGATTAATATTTGAAACCTCAATACCATCCACTATATAAAGATTTTCGGATGGAGCACCTCCGCGCACAACTAAATCATTTCTGCCGGGTTCAGCTTGAGCAACACCTGGTAAAACTGAAAGTGCTCTAATAACATCTTCAAATCCTCCTGGGGTTCGACGAATCTCCTCGTAACTAAAATTTTTTACGCTTAGTACTTCTGTAGGTATTCGGGAAAAATAATCTGCCTTAACAATTATGTTTTCCAACTGCAGAATTTGTTCAGTCAATTCAAAATCTAGCTGAACAGGGCGTGCATTGCTAACAGTAACATCCGTTTTTGTTATTGAGTTGTATCCAATTAAAGATACACGAACCTTATAAGTATTTGGCTTAATGTTTGTTAATCTGAATTCGCCATTGATATCCGATGCTGTGCCAAGGTTAGTGCCGGCTAAAATAATATTTGCACCCACTAGAGGTTGTCTTGAAGCAGCATCGATAACGCGACCATAAATTTCACATGATGCTTCCTGGCCAAGAGTAAATTTTGATAAATAAAATAATGAGATTGTTAATAGAAAAAGTCTAGTATTCATAATTCTTTGGATTTTTAAAATTTCTTACCGTCCAAACAATAAAGTATAATAAAACGTTTCATTCAAAAAGAATTTTGTTTTGTTTCAACATATTTTTGATTTTGCTATATTTCATTGTAAATAAACAAATAATCCAGACTGTCTAAAGAATGATATTAACTGATAGCGGAAATGATTTCTAAACCAAACGGAATAAAGATAAATAATTCTGGATCAGCCCCTGTTCAGGCATCAAAGAAGGATTATTCACACGAGCCAAATTTAACTCAAATATTTTCATTTCTTAAAAAGGATTTTGTTTGGTCTTCTTCGTTTGTCGATCAATCAAATTATTGTTCTGAAAGCATCGTTTCTGTAATTGGTTACACTTTTGATGAAATAAAATCATTTAACGAAAAAAGATTAGCACTTGCTTCAAAAGAAGATGTTGGCAGAATCAGAGAAGCCTTGAATGAATTTTTAGTCGATCCGGCAACGAATTTTATAAAACTAGTTTATAAAATTGAAATAAAGAATCATAACCTAATTACAGTTTTGGAAAAAATTTATGCCTTAAGAGATGAAAATGGCGATGTTATAAATCTTTACGGTATTGTAACAGATATAAGCGAAATTAAGGAAGCTGAGGATAGGTTATTTAACACAATTACAGAGCTGCAAAAAGTTAATGAAGCTAAGGATAGATTCGTTTCACGAATTTCACATGACCTTCGCGCGCCATTTACCAGCATAATTGGTTTTGCAGAGGTTCTTCTAACTGATTCTCAAATTCCTGAAAAAGATAAGATTGATTACTTGAATTATATTCATCAATCTTCAAAAAATATGCTTCATTTCGTTACGCAATTAAGTGAAATTATTAAACTTCAAACTTTCCGGATGAAGTTAGAGCCACAAAGAGTTAATCTCAATAAATTAGTACATTATTCAATTGCTTCATTTACCTCTCATGTGGTTGATAAAAATTTAGAGTTAAAAGTAAACATCGATAACTCCCTTAATGTTACTGCTGATGAAAGATTGTTCTTGCTGTTAATATCATGTCTGATCAGTAACGCTGTCAAGTTTTCTAAAATTGGCGGTAGAATTTTTGTTTCGGCTCAAGAATTTAATGACAGCTTAATAGAAGTAGTTATTAAGGATGAAGGCGTAGGAATATCTGAAAAGAATAAAACCAAGCTCTTTAAAATTGATCAGATTTTTTTCTCTGAAGGTACAAAAGGTGAAAAAGGTGTCGGGTTGGGGTTACTACTCTCAAAAGAAATAATTGAAAAGCATGGAGGAAATCTCTGGTTTTATTCCAGCCAGAATGAGGGCAGTGAATTTAATTTTACTCTCCCAGTGTCAAAAAACGCAATACTAATTATTGAAAAAGATAATTCCTCTAGAACTTTATATGCAGAAACTGTAAAAAATATTTGCCCACAATATGATGTTGTTTGTGCTAAAGATGGTTATGAGGCTTTAACTACTATCAATGAGAGATTTCCAACAATCATCATTTTGAATCACGAATTACCTTTGATGACTGGTGTGCAGTTTTTAGACTCAATACTAAAATTAAATAAACAAGCAAAAATTTCGGTTTTGTTAATTGCTGAGAATTTATCCGAAGACACCATCAAATCGTATGAAAGATTTGGAACAACTGAAATTTTACACCATCCAATTTCAGTTAAAGTTTTAGAGCGAAAATTAAGAGAATTAGTAAATTCACACCATTAGATTTTTTTTACTGAATAAGCTTAAATTAAGCTTAATGTTTTGTTCTTTTATCTTTAAAAAATTAGCAATAAAAAAATACTAGGAGGATACCTTGAGAATAGCAGTAATTGGAACAGGTTACGTTGGACTTGTAACTGGTACTTGTTTTGCAGAAACCGGAAATGATGTTATTTGCGTTGATGTAGATAAGGAAAAATTAAAAAAAATGAAAAATGGAGTAATCCCTATTTTTGAGCCTGGGTTAGATAGTCTATTTAACAGGAATTTGAAGGAAGGAAGATTACAATTCACTGACAATTTATATGAAGCTGTTAGGAAATCTGTGGTTATTATGCTTTGCCTGCCTACACCGCAAGATGAAGACGGAAGCGCTGATCTAAGTTATGTTTTGAAGGTTGCTGATGATCTTGGTAAGCTATTTAAGAAGGAACCAAATTTAGGTTTTAAAGTAATTGTAGATAAGAGTACAGTTCCGGTTGGCACTAGTGATAAAGTTCGTGCAGTAATCAAAAAACACGCACCTAAATTTGATTTTGATGTTGCTTCCAATCCCGAATTTTTGAGAGAAGGTTTAGCAGTTGAAGATTTTATGAAACCAGAACGTGTTGTTGTTGGAACAAGTAACGAAAAAACTAGAAAAATTATGGATCAGCTGTATGAACCATTCGTACGTTCAGGCAACCCAATTTATTTTATGGATGAAAAATCTGCTGAAATGTCCAAATATGCTGCAAACTCTTTTCTGGCGATGAAAATCTCATTCATGAATGAAATTGCGAACCTCTGTGAATTAACAGGTGCGGATGTTGAAAAAGTTAGAATTTCCATTGGTTCAGATTCACGTATTGGTAAAAGATTTCTCTTCCCAGGTGTTGGATACGGCGGATCTTGCTTTCCTAAAGATGTAGCAGCACTTATCAATACCGCTAATGAAATTAAATATGATTTTAAAATTCTAAAATCTGTTTATGACGTGAACAAAAAGCAATCAGAACTTTTTATAAATAAAATTAAAAAACATTACAATGGAAAAATCAGCGGTAAAAAATTTGCAGTGTGGGGATTAGCTTTCAAGCCAAACACTGATGATGTTAGGGAAGCTCCTTCTATAGCAATAATTGAAAAGCTTCTTGCAGGCGGTGCAAAAGTATCGGCTTATGATCCTGTTGCCAAAGAAACTACACACAAGGTGCTTAAAAATAAAATCAATTATGCAAAACATCAGTATGATGCATTAAAGAATGCAGACTCCCTAATCATAGTTACTGAATGGAATGAGTTTAGAAATCCTGATTTTGAACGTATGGCTTCAATGCTTAAACAGCCTGTAATTTTTGATGGGCGAAATTTGTACGATGTTGAGAAGATGAAAAGTATGAATTTTACTTATTATTCTATTGGTAGAACAATAGTAAAAAATAAGTAATAGATAATACTTGAAATACTTATGGCTGGAACTTTATTGGGAAGAGTAAGCAGCTCGGAGAAAAATTGGTATGCTCTTTATACCAAACCAAGAAATGAATTCAAGGCGGCTCAACAGCTGGAATCTGCTGGAGTTAATTTTTACCTGCCGACATATATAAAAATAAGTCAGTGGTCGGATAGGAAGAAAAAAATTACTGAACCGCTTCTAAGAGGATACATATTTATTTTTTCCAGTGAAAGAGAGAGAATCTTATCTCTTGAGCAACCATCTATTGTTAGGTGTGTTTGTGAACGCGGTATGCCTGCCCGAATTCCGGAATGGCAAATCGACAACCTAAAAAAAATGCTGGCAACAAATGCTGATTTTCATATTAAAGAAGGATTAGTACCGGGCGTCAAAGTCAAAATTAAAGATGGTCCCTTTCAAGGAGTAATTGGAGTAATTCAAGAAGCTGAAATGGGTAAGTCAATTGTTATTTCAATTGATCTGTTGAATCGTTCTGTTATGGCACATCTGCCTGCAGAATGTAATTTTGAAATTATTAGATAATATCACCAAAACAATAATTTGTAATAAATGCTTAAACAAACTGATCTTTTATCACTTAACAAGGGAGATGCGGTAGATCATTTTTTAATTGTCCGGAAATGTGAATTACGAATGTCGAAAGCAAACAAGCAATTCCTAGCTCTTGAACTTGCTGACAAAACTCTCTCAGTCAATTCTAACATGTTCGAAAGCTTTGAAGAAATTTATTCTAAAATTAAAGTTGGCGATATTGTTAAAGTAAAAGGGACAATTGAAGATTACCAAGGTTCACCACAAATTAAAGTAAAATCAATAAATCCAGCTAAGTTTTCAGACGATGTATCTCATATTGATTTTCTTGCAAAATCAAAGCGTAATTTGCAAGAAATGAAAGAGGAGTTTGCAAAAAGGTGTGAAATAATTTCTAATGTAAAATTAAAGTTGTTAATGAAAAGTATCTTTACTGATGAAAACTTTGAGAAGTTCTCAATGTCTCCGGCTGGTAAGTCTTGGCACCACTCATACATACATGGTTTACTCGAACATACACTCGAAATAGTAAAAATTTGTGATCTGATGTGTGATTTTCACCCAGAAATAAATAGAGATTTATTAATATGCGGAGCAATGCTTCATGATTATGGTAAGATCGAAGAACTAGGTTTTGAAACGGGATTTGAATACACTGATAAAGGAAAGTTAATTGGCCACATTGTAATTAGCGCCATGCTGGTGGAAGAAAAAATTAAAGAGATAAAGGATTTCCCAGACGATTTAAAAAATTGTTTAGTTCATTTGATTTTGAGTCATCAGGGTAAATTAGAATACGCCTCTCCAGTAGTACCTAAAACTCTTGAGGCAATTACTTTATACCAAGCTGATGAACTAAGTGCTAAAGTAAATGCCTATAAAAATGCCTTGGCTTTAGAGATGAAATCTGAGAGCAAATGGACAAAATTTATTTCGCTGGCAGAAACTGATTTGTACAATCATCGGCTTCGTTCTGAAAATGAAATGAAAATAAATGAATCTTTATTTGACTAATAAAGGAAACAAAATGAACACACTAAAAATCGTCTCCAGTATTTTCTTGGTAATTTTTTTCTTTGCATACAATATAACTTTGAATGCACAAATGGTAGATAAGCTGATTGAAGAAGGCGATAATTATACCGAGGCGTATAACAATCAAAAAGCTTTAGATACTTACCTTAAGGCGGATAAGTTGTACCCAAATAATTGGGAAGTGTTGTGGAGAGTTAGTAGAGCTTATGTAGATATTGGTGAACATATGCCTGAAAAAACCGATGACGAAAAAGATGCTCAACTCGTTGTTTATCAAAAAGCACTTGATTTTGCTGAAAAAGCGGTAAAGCTTGCTCCAGACAAATCCATAACTCACGTTAGAAGAGCTATAGCAAATGGGAGAATTGCTTTGTTTAAAGGAGTTTTCTCTGTCGCTGGTGTTGTTAATTCTGTTAAAGAAGATTGCGATAAGGCTATCAAATTAAATAATGGCGATGCTTACACAATTGCGCTTGCACATTACATTCTAGCTCGAACACATGCAAAAACAAGCGAAAAGTGGGCGCCTGCCAGAGCGGTTATAGGCCTTGGTTGGGCAGATAATGAAATTGCGATTACTGAATATAATAAAGCGATAAATTTATATCCGAACTTCAAAATGTTCCATCTTGATTTGGCAAGATCATATATACGCGAAGATGAATTTGTAAAAGCGCGAGAAAACTTGAAAAAAGTAATCGATAGTCCCAAAAGAGATGAAGACGATGATCATCGTGTTGCTGAAGCAAAAAAATTACTTGAAGAAATTAAGAACGAGTAACTAAGTATTAGCTGGAAAGTATTTTGGATATTCCATCCAATGTTATTGAAAAACTTCAATCTGCTAAAAAAATAGTTTTCTTTTCCGGTGCAGGCATTTCAGCTGAAAGCGGTATCCCAACTTTCAGAGGAAAAGATGGGATTTGGAACAAACTTAGCCCTGAAGAGCTTGCAAACTTTAATGCCTTCATCAAAAATCCAAAGCTTGTGTGGGAATGGTACAATTACCGCAAATCAATTGTGCATCAAGCAAAACCGAACCTCGGACATCTTGCCATTGTTGAATTTGAAAATATTTTTAGCGAAGTAATTGTGATAACACAAAATGTTGATAACCTTCACCGCAGAGCTGGCAGTAAAAAGGTTTATGAACTTCACGGGAACATCGAAAGAAATTTCTGCATAAAATGTAAAAAGCACTATGATGGTGATCTTGATTTTCAAGAGGGAGTGCCGAATTGTTCGTGCGGTGGTTTGATTCGGCCTGATGTTGTGTGGTTCGGTGAAATGCTTCCCGCAGAGCAATTTCGTTTATCAGAAAAAGCTGCACAAAGCTGCGATATCTTCTTAATAGTTGGGACAAGTGCAGTTGTATATCCGGCGGCGTCTCTTGTTTATACTGCAAAAAGTAATGGTGCCTTTTTAGTTGAAGTTAATATTGAAGAAACCGAAGTGTCCACAATTGTTGATGTTTCGTTGTTTGGTGAATCGGGGAAAATACTTCCGAAAATAGTTGAACAGATTAAACAGATAAGAATAAATAAATAGCAAATTCCAATTCACAAAAAACAAACTACAAAAAAATATCAATTATCAAACTCCAAAATTCAAAGTTTGAAGGTTTGAATTTTTGATTTGACAGTTATTTGGTATTGGGCATTTGCTGCCTGAAATTTTTCAAACCTATTTTTTTACAAACTTTTTGAAACTCCAGTTGTTCTTTCCATTTAATATTCTTAAACTCAAACAATAATGATTTCAGAAATTCTGGAAAAACTTTTTCATATAAGTCATTACCTGAACCGGTTAATTTGATAATGTACATTCTCTTGTCGTCTCCGCTCTGCTTCTTTTCAATCAATTTTCTTTTTAGAAGATTATTCACAACCATGGTTATGTTGCCTTCGCTTCGGCAGATTTTTTTGCCAAGTTCTTTTTGATTTAATTCTCCTAAATTATAAAGCACGTCAAGGGC
Source organism: Ignavibacteriaceae bacterium (assembly GCA_013388515.1). Taxonomy (GTDB): domain Bacteria; phylum Bacteroidota; class Ignavibacteria; order Ignavibacteriales; family Ignavibacteriaceae; genus XYD12-FULL-36-8. The sequence goes on from JACAFC010000160.1 coordinate 21,285, forward strand.
ATAAAATTGACTTTCGGTTAAATCATACTGTTCAAAAAACATGTAAAGGCGTGAGCTTAAAGATTCATAAGCACGCACTAATTTAATGAATGAATTCAATGTATTAATTTCTTTTTCAGATCCTTTGTGGTTAGTTCCCATTAACTTCATTCTCCGCGTAAAATACTTTATATTTTTTTGGCTAAAATAATTAACAAATTTTACTTTGTAATACTTTGTGGCTTAGTGCCACTTAAATTAAATATGCCACTAAGACTCGAAGACACTAAGGTTTATTGACAAGTTTCTAATCTTATTTCTTTTGGGCGGGGTTTCGAATTGAATTATTTTTGAACAAGCATTGTTTGAGAAATATGAAAAACACAAGCCGAAGAAAATTTATTAAACGAATTTTATCAGCATCCATTGCCTCGCTGGTAATTCCGCCGTTGTTTCTGCGAAATTCATCAGTCAGTGCCATATCAGCTTCTCTAAATGTTCTAAGACCAATTCCAGAATCGTGGCGAAATGACGAGGTTACTTTAGCGTGGATTGGACATTCTACTGTTCTAATAAATTTTTTCGGAACTATGATTCTTACTGATCCAGTTATGTACGAAAGAATTGGTGTTTATATTCTTGGAATGACTTTTGGTCCGCAGCGATATTCTGCACCAGCACTCGAACTTGATGAACTTCCCAAACCCGATTTGATTTTACTTTCACATGCTCATATGGATCATATGGATTATGAAACGCTGCTCACAATTACTAATAAATTCCCAAATGAGATTGACTGCATAACCGCATTCAACACTGCCGATGTAATTTCTGACTTGAAATGGAAATCTCTGCAAGAAATGGATTGGGGCGGTAAACTGGACTTCCTTGGAATTAATTTCAAAGCTTATGAAGTGAAACATTTTGGCTGGCGTTATCCGTGGGAGAAGGACCGCTCAAAAGGTTATATGGAGGATGGAAGAAGCTATAATGCTTATGTTCTTGAAAAAAACGGAAAGCGAATTTTATTCGGAGGCGATACTGCATTCTCAGAATTATTTCACAAAGTTGACGGCGGAAGCATAGACATTGCCATAATGCCCATTGGTGCTTATGTTCCGTGGAGAAAGAATCATTGCAATCCCGAAGAAGCATTAATTATGGCAAGCGAGCATCTGAAAGCAAAATATTTTTTGCCAATTCACTGCAGCACTTTCAAGCAAGGAACTGAACCAATTGATGAACCGCTAAGCTGGCTTAATAATTCTTATAAAAATTATAATCTTGAGCTTGGCTGGGATAAAATTGGACAGACGTTTACTTTTAATTCTTGATAAAACTCAGTTACATTAAATTTATTTTTATCGTAACTCCTCAGATTTTTTGAATAAGGTAATAAGGTCAATCGCTGTTTAGTTATGTTATTACTAATGTTAAAAAAGTAGAAAACATTTTACTCAGAGATATTTGAATTTGACCTTAATAACAAAGATATAAGATACTCGTTACTAACCTTATAGCTTATCAACATCTATTATTAGAAACAACTATAGAATAAAAGTAAAACTTGAGAAGAAATTATGACATCAAAAGAATTGATTGAACAATCAATTAAAGTATCAAATGAGATCAGAAATGTGGTTGAACAAAAGTTTGTTCATTTATCGGAAGACCAGTTAAATAGAAAACCGGATTCGAATTCATGGAGTGCAGCGGAATGTTTTCAGCATTTACTTTTCACTAATGCTTCATACCTAAAATCTTTTAAGGAATTATTAGAACAACAAAAAGATCTCAATGAAGAAATAAAAGCATCGGCTAGGAAATATAAGCATTCATTTTGGGGAAAACTTATTTTGTATTTTGTAAATCCGAATAATAAAATGAAATCAAAAACAACAAAGGCATTCAATCCGGCCTACAGCAAAGTTGAACATGATGTTGTTCATAAATATCTTGCTCAGCATGACGAAATTGTTTCGGCTATTTCAAAAATGAGGAATTTAGATTTGAAAAAACTAAAAATTCCTTCACCAATAAACTCAAAGATAAAATACAATTTAGGTGATGCGGTAAGAATATTAGTTTTACACGATAAGAGGCATATCCAACAAGCTGAGAGGATACCGAATAAATGAATTAAACTAGAGTATTCATCTGTTCGATTAGTTTGTATGATCTTTAATTCCAGTCTTTAACTATTTTCTTTCACTATTTAGCTTACTAATTTTATTCTCACATTATAATTGAGTTATAAGTGCAAGTATCTGGCTTAATATTCGACATAAAAAAGTATTCCATTAATGATGGTCCTGGAATTAGGACAACAATTTTCTTTAAAGGATGTCCTCTAAATTGTTGGTGGTGTCATAACCCCGAAAGCAGAGCGTCTGAACCAGAAGAATTTTCCGGGCGTCTCTCTAGATGGAATCCCGACTTCGAAAATATGAATAGAAATGTTGTTGGCAGAAAAGTTACTACCGCAAACGTTATGAAAGAAATTGAAAAAGATATTCCATTTTATCAGCAATCAAAAGGCGGAGTTACTTTTTCGGGCGGTGAGCCAATGCTTCAAATTGATTTTCTAAGCTGTCTTCTTGAAAAGTGTAAATTAATAGACATTAATACTGCAGTTGATACAACTGGATATTCGGATTATAAGAATTACGAGCGTATTTATGAAACTACAGATTATTTTCTTTATGATCTTAAACTTATGGATGATCATGAGCATATTAAGTATACAGGTGCTTCAAATAAAATAATTCACGAAAACTTGAGGAGATTAACATCTGCTGGGAATAAAGTAATACTTAGAATTCCAATTATTCCAACAATAACCAATACTTCAAAGAATATTGATGAAATGGTTAATTTTATTTCATCTTTAGAAAAAGTCCGGGAAATTGATCTACTGCCATTCCATAAGTCGGCAAACTCAAAATATGAAAAGATGAAAAAAGAAAATAAATTGCCCAATCTAGTGCCATTAAACGAAGAAGAAATAGAATTCTTAAGAGAGAAATTTTCCAAACTTGGTTACCCTTTAAAAATAGGAGGATAGGATGAATGAGCGTATAAAAAAACTGAGGGAGCAAAGTCTTAATGCTATTCCAAGCATATCACATGAAAGAGCATTTCTCTTAACCAAGTTTTATAAAAGTGGTGAAACAGAAAAATGCTCAACGCCGGTTGCCCGAGCGCTTGCTTTCAAGTACATTTTAGAAAATAAAGAGTTATGTATTAATGATGGTGAATTAATTGTAGGCGAACGGGGACCCAAACCAAAAGCAACTCCTACTTATCCAGAACTCTGTGTTCATTCAGAAAATGATCTTGAAATTTTGAATACACGTCCTAAAATTCCTTTTAAAGTAAGTAATGAATCAAAAGACATAATGCTTGGTGAAATTCTACCCTATTGGAAAGGAAGATCAATACGCGATAGAATATTCGAAGAAGTTGATGAAGAATGGAAAGAAGCTTATTCAGAGGGTGTTTTTACAGAGTTCATGGAACAGCGAGCCCCAGGGCATACTGTAGCTGATGATAAAATTTATCATAAGGGTATGCTCGATTTCAAGAAAGAAATTCAAAGTTCAATAAACAAATTGGATTTCTTTTATGATAAAGAAGCTTTATCTAAAAGAGAAGAATTGAAAGCTATGGAAATTTGCTGCGATGCACTCATTGCATTTGCAAATAGATACAGTAAAAAATTATATGAGCTTGCCGTTCACGAAAAGGATAAAAGACGAAAAGATGAATTAGAGACAATGGCAGGAATTTGCAGTCGAGTTCCGGCAAACGCACCACGTACTTTCTGGGAAGCACTACAGTATTATTGGTTTGTTCATCTTGGAGTAATAACCGAATTGAATACTTGGGATTCATTCAACCCCGGTAGATTGGATCAGCATCTCTATCCATTTTACAAAAGAGATATTGAAAGCGGTTTGTTAACTGAAGAATCTGCTAAGGAATTGCTGCAGTCATTCTGGGTTAAGTTTAACAACCAGCCGGCGCCCCCTAAAGTTGGAGTTACTGCTCAAGAAAGCAGCACTTACACAGATTTTTGTTTGATAAATCTGGGCGGTGTAACGCCCGAAGGAAAAGATGCAGCTAACGATCTTACTTTTGTACTACTTGATGTAATTGAGGAAATGCGACTGCTTCAACCAAGCTCCATGGTTCAGATAAGTAAAAAAAACCCAGATCGTTTATTAAAACGTGCTTTAAAAATAATTAAAACAGGATACGGTCAGCCAAGCATCTTTAATACAGATGCAATTATACAAGAGATGCTTCGTCATGGTAAATCCATTGTTGATGCAAGGTGCGGTGGAGCTAGTGGATGTGTTGAAACCGGTGCTTTCGGAAAAGAGGCTTACATTTTAACCGGCTATTTTAATTTAACAAAAGTGCTAGAGATTACGCTGAACAATGGAGTTGACATAAGATCTGGAAAGCCGATAGGAATTGAAACGGGCAACCCTGAAACTTTTTCATCTTTTGATGAGCTGCTTGATGCATATAGAAAACAACTTAATCATTTTATAAATATTAAGATTAAAGGTAATCTAATCATTGAACAGCTTTATGCCAAATACTTGCCTGCACCATTCATTTCTATTTTAATTGATGATTGCATTAAAACTGGAAAAGACTACAATGCTGGCGGTGCAAGATATAATACCTCCTACATTCAAGGTGTGGGAATGGGATCAACCACTGATTCGCTTGCAGCCATAAAGTTTAATGTATTCGATAAAAGAAAATTCTCAATGAAAGAATTACTTGAGGCGTTAAAAAGTAATTTTAAAGATCAGAAAGAACTGAGAGATAAATTAGTGTTTGAAACACCTAAGTATGGTAATGACAATGATTATGCAGATGCTATTTTGAAAATTCTCTTTGAGCTGTACTTTAACGAAATTGATGGAAGACGGAACACGAAAGGGGGATTCTTTAGAATAAACTTATTGCCCACCACATGTCATGTTTATTTCGGAAGTGTTACTGGAGCTACACCAGACGGAAGGTATGCATGCGAACCATTAAGCGAAGGTATTTCTCCAGTTCAAGGTGCTGATATTAATGGACCAACTTCTGTTATTAAATCGGCTTCTAAAATTGATCATCTTAGAACAGGCGGTACCTTGCTAAATCAAAAGTTTACTCCGCAGTTCTTAGCCACAGATGACGGAATAGACAATGTTGTTCATCTTATTAGAACATATTTTAGTTTAGACGGTCATCATATTCAATTTAATGTTGTAAATGCCGAACTGCTGCGAGAAGCTCAAAAGAACCCGGAAAAGTATCGCGATTTGATTGTTCGGGTGGCTGGTTACAGCGATTATTTTGTGGACTTAGGCACAGCTTTACAAAATGAAATTATAAGAAGAACAGAGCATGGTAAATCCTAAATTTTTTGGTTAATGAAAAAGTATTAATGAATACATAAAATTTTTTTCATTAAAATCTTCTCTTTGATCTACTCTATTAACAATATACAAAATTGTTTGTTTATTGATTCGTATAGTGCATTCTTAATACTGAGAAACAATATATTCAACACTAATAAAAATTATCTTTTTTGAAAAATTTCAAGGGAAATTAGGACATTTTCAGCTAATCTAGCATGGTATAATATTTGGCTTTTACTGGTGATTTTTTACCCAACAAAGCAATTAATATTTTTTAATAGATAAACGGATATAAAATGGAAAGAAAAAAAGTAACAATAGATGGAAACGAAGCAGCGGCGTACGTTGCCTATCATACTAATGAAGTAATAGCAATTTATCCTATTACTCCATCATCAAATATGGGCGAGTGGTGTGATGCTTGGGCTGCTCAAGGAAAGAAAAATATTTGGGGTTTAGTTCCATCTGTAAGCGAATTGCAAAGTGAAGGAGGCGCCTCAGGCAGTATTCATGGGGCTTTACAAACTGGTGCTCTTGCCACAACATTTACAGCTTCGCAAGGGTTACTTTTGATGATTCCAAATATGTTTAAAATTGCCGGCGAACTTACATCAACGGTATTTCATGTTTCTGCTAGATCAATTGCTGCTCAAGCTCTCTCAATTTTTGGTGATCACAGTGATATTATGGCAACACGCTCTACTGGTTTTGGGCTTTTATCATCAAACTCTGTTCAAGAGGTAATGGACTTTGCTTTAATCGCTCAAGCTGCTGCACTTGAAGCTCGTCTTCCTTTCATTCACTTCTTCGACGGATTTAGAACCTCGCATGAAGTTATGAAAATTGAAGAGTTGACTCTTGAAGATATGAAAGCAATGATCGACCAAGATTTAGTAATTGCACATCGTAAGCGCGCATTAACTCCAGATAACCCTTTCATTAGAGGTACAGCACAAAATCCTGATGTTTACTTCCA